>DASSZK010000252.1:0-16843 GCA_035702845.1 Acidimicrobiales bacterium | reverse complement strand
AGACGAGGGTCAGGCGGTTTTTGGGTAGCCCGCCGTGGGTTATGAGGTCGAGGCCCGGTATACCGACTTCGAGCCTGTCCAGGAACCCCGGCATGGTCCTGTCGTTGGTGCCGGTCATAACTTTCAGTACGCCTCCTTTGCGGGCAGGGGCAGGTCCAGGGCTGCAGCGAGCTCTTCTACGGAGCGGACACCCCCGACGACCTGGATCATTGGTGTCGGCATCAGCCTCAAAACGCTAGGGGCGGCTATTACCCCGTCGATCTCTGCCTGGCGGCTGGAGGCGGTGATGTCGATGAGCTCGACGTCGACCTCCATTGTTCCCCGCAAACCTGCGGCCAAGGCCTCCACGATGGACCGGATACCGCCGGACCTCACGTCCTCTGGGTCGTAGTACACGCGAAGTGCCGCCCGGCGGTCTACTTCGCGGCCCGGTGCCCCGGCGCTGCGCGGGTGTGTTGCGGGCCTCACCGACAACAAAGTCGCGTCGTCCTCGGGTTGCCCGAGCTCCTCGGTGATCCTGCGGGCGAGCTCGGACGCCCAGGCAGCGGCGGGGCCCAGCGTGCCGGCCGAGCGTCTTAACAGTTCCTGTGCGCTGTCCTCGTCCCCGCCCTCACGGCGCAGGAGGCCGGAGGTGTAGAGGAACAAAGTGCACCCCTGGTCCAGCTGGTGCGCACAGGTGGTGCGCTGCGCTGCCACTCCGATCGGAGGCCCGACCGGCACGTCCAGGTACGCCGCTTGGCGTGGTCCCGCGAGCAGCGGGGGCGCTTGGCCTGCCGCCACTATGTCGAGCATCGACGTGGCACCGTCGAACACCGCGCAGCTGGCGACGGCGACGGGCCCCCGTCCCCAGGCGGCCGTTACCTCGTCGAGGCGTTCGAACGTGTCCAGTAGCGAACCCGTGACCAGGAAGCCCCGCTTGAGCTCGAACAGGACTTCTTGGGCGACCCTCGCCCGGTCGGATCCGGGGCCCAGGGCTTCGCCGATGACCACGGCTACACGTCCATCGCCGGTGTCAATGACGTCGTGAAACCCTCCACCAGCCGGTTCGGTCCCAGGTCGCCAGCAGGCCTCGACGGCCAAGGCGTGCAGGCGGGTCGCCTGGGCGCGCCAGAGCGCTGACACCTATGTTCTCGGCCCTAACAAAGGCCCTGGCCCCCAAAAAGGCCCGGCACGAAATGCATGTATTCAGGCTTTCCCTGGTACCGCTCCCGCCAGGGGGAGCCCTGTCGCCAGTCTGCCAGGAAAGGCCGTTTAGTGCAACGACATGGGCAATGGGGCGGCTCAATGACCGCTCCGCCGGCTCGGCCGTATGGCGCACGGAGGGCCTAGCGGTAGGTGTCGACCAAGCCGTAGGTGAGGCCCTGGTTGTCCTGGTAGTTGCCCACGGCGAAGCATGTCCCCTGCGGGTCGCAGGTCACGGCTTGCAGGAGCACCGCCTGACGGGGGGTGATGCCGAGTTGGAACGGGCCGACCGGGGCCGGGGCCACCGTGGCGTGCCAGCGGCCGTCCTGGAACGTCTCGATCAGGCCGATGTCGTTGCCCTTCGCATCGCCGTACGAACCGACCGAGACGCACATGGTGGCGCGCCCACCTCGATTTGGGCTTGTACAGGCGACATCTTTGAAAGAGTTGTCCCCTCCGATCGAAGAGTCGAGCGCCGGGCCTCCGCCCATCGCATCGGTCCGGGGTTCAGGCGCCCGGTACGGTCGCCACCGGCCCTTTTGCAGAACGTCGAGCAACCCGGTTTCTTTGCCGAGCCGGTCCCTGTAGTCGCCGGCTCCTATGCAGTAGCTCGGCAGCGGGCATGCGACCCTAAGTAGGAAAGCTTCGGCGTTGCCGGCGGCGGTAGCTGCGCCTTGTCCCGACAGGTCCCGCAACGGCAGGGGTGCCGTGGCGGCGCGCCAGGCGCCCGAGGTCAGGGTGTCGACCAGCGCATGGATCCGCGCCGTCCCGTCGGCCCATTGGCCCACCGCCGTGCAGGTGCCCCGAGGCGTGCAGCTCACTCCCTGGAGGAAACCGTAGCCACCATAAAGTGACGCGCCTCGCTTGCGGGCGGCGGAGATAGCGGCCTTGTTCAGCGGTTCGGGAGCAAGGGAGGCCGTCCAGGACTTGCCGTCCCACGTGTCAATGAGGGGCCAGCGAGTCTGGTTGACGTCTTCATAGTCCCCAACGGCAACGCATGACGTGGTCGACGAGCACGACACGGCATTTAGCTGGGCAAACTGGCCCCCGTTGTTATCGGTACCTCGGACGGTCCCGATCGGCGTCCGCCCGCTCGGTTCGGGTGCGTCGATGCCCGTCCACTTACCGCCCGAATAAGTGTCGATCAATCCGTACGTCTTACCTACGGCGTCGTTGTACTGACCCACTCCGACGCAGAACTGGGTGCCTACGCACTGCACGTCTAGCAAACCGGTGTGGGTTTGTACCTCACCTGGTACTTCGCCGGCCGCGTTCTTCGCCGGCTCGGGTGCTACCTGCGCCGACCAGTGTCCGTCGGCAAAAGTGTCCAGGAGCCCGCTGCGCACGCCCGCGGTGTCCGAGTAGTTGCCGGCGACGAGGCACCATCCGACCTTGGGGCAGGTGGCGGCGTCGACTTCGCTGTAGTTGTTGGCGGCGTTGCCGGCTACACCGGGGCCCGCGCCGAGGCCGTCCTTTTGAGGCTCCGGGGGTGCGTACGCCCGCCACTGCCCTTTCCAGAGCACGTCGACCAAACCTGACAGTGCGCCGTCAGCGTCCTGGTACTGGCCGACCGCAGCACAAAACCGGCTCGAGGCGCAGGAGATGCCGTTCATGAACACCAAGGCTTCCGGCGATGGGCCCGCGCCCCATAGATCTTGTGCCGGCAAGGGCGCCTCCCCGTTCCCGCTGGAAGAGGGAGTGGTGATGGCCAGCTGCCAGTGGGGCCGGTACGGCGGGCGTTGACGCCGGGCTGTCTTTGAGGCATGGGGGTGCGCCGAAGCCGCGGAAGCGGGCGTGAAGGCACTACTGGTCAAGACGGCACCGGTAAGCACTCCCAGGACCAGCACGGCACCGGGGAGTACGTGGGCGCGGAACGACCCGTCAGGGGGCTTGGAACGCGGTCGGTGAGGGGGCAGCAGAGCGGTCACTGGTGCTTGCCACCCCTGGGCACTCGCCGCTGCCGCTTCGCCCGGCGTGCCACCCGCAGTCCGACCTGGGTGCACGCTCGCCTCCTGTTGCCACCGGCCCCGGCACTCCCGGCACTCCCGGCACTTATGGCCATCGCCCGGCACTTGTCCGACGGCTGGCTCAGCGAGGCGGCGGGCGTGGGCGAACGTCGCCTTCCCTGCCCAACCGACCACTCCTTCATTACACCGTATTACGGCGCCGGTCAGGAGCCGGTTTACTCTTTCGGAGCTGGGCCGGGGCGGGGGGCTGGGGTGAGGCGGTGGACCGGTGACGCGGCACGCGGCGTGAGAGGGCTCCTCTCACGCCGCGTGCTGGCACAATCCCCGCATTAACTGTTTTTGGCACCACGTCAGGACCGAGTACTTACGGTCACGTTTTGGTGAAATTGTTTACGTCGCGGAGCGTACCCGGGCTGCCAGATGGTTTCCCGCTCGAAGGCCGTCGCCGACGGCGGCCTTATGCCATCTGGCACGCCATCAGTCCGGCGGACCACTCTCCTCGGACGAGCTAGATGTTGCCATTTTTGCTCTCCTTTCAGGACGGTACCACGGGCACCGGATCGATGTGCCCTCAGTCACGAGTATACCCCCAAGCGTGAATTTGCGCCATAGGTAATTGGGATTTTTCCCTACCGCTCCCGCTGCCAGCGCGGTTGCAGTGCGCGGTTCCCGTTCGGGGCATGGCTTTGCGGGGGTTGAGGAGGGCTCGTGCACCGTTCGCGCCTTCGCTTGTGATTTGCCGCACGACCAGTGGCGCACGCCGGTCAGGCCGCACGCCCGTCAAGGTCGCACGCCCGTCAGGGCCGCCGGCCGGTCTCGCCTGCGGCCGTGGCCACTACCCGGGACAGCAGAGCCGAACCTCTCAGGGGAGCTAGTCAGCTTGCCGAAGTTGTTAGAATCGGCCTTAACGGACATTAAGGACCAGGCGCCAGGGGGTCAGCAAGCACGTGGACCAGCGGGAACGGATCGAAGTGACGTCCCACTGGCCCCGAGCGCAACGTGGCTAACGTCCCGGGGGCACCTGATCGCGCCGACAGGGCGCGCCGTGTCTTCGCTCCGGAGGCCAGCGAGGTCTTCGCCGCTCGCCACTTCGTGGCCGACGTGCTCGCGACCTGGGGACTGGTGTGTGACGACCTGCCACTCCTGGTGAGCGAGCTGGCGACCAACGCAGTGCTGCATGCGCGCAGCGACTTCGAGGTAAGCGTGAGCCACCGCAGCGGCCGTGTGCGAGTCGAAGTGTTCGACCAAAACACGAGGCTCCCTTCTTTTGCCGTAGCGCCCCCTGACGCTTACAGCGGTCGCGGCCTGATGCTCCTAAGGGAGCTGGCGACAGCCTGGGGCGTTGAATCTCACTCCGACGTCGGCAAGACCATATGGTTCGAGCTGGAATTGAACGCCATGGCAGGGATGCCCGGGGGGCGGGAGCGGCTTTGACGGCGCCGGTCACTACCGGCCAACCCGGGTGTGGTCAGCCTCGTAGAACTGTAGTTGCTTGACATGAAATGCACTCATAAGCTATCGTAAGCCTGCCGAACCAAGGGCACTATCGCCGCCTGCAGGACCGTTCCCCGGGCCCGCCGGTGAGCCTCCCGTATTGCAGCCCAGCGAAGGAGCCCCCATGTCCAGGACCGTGGACTTATTTGTCGACAGCGACCAGCCATTGGAGCAGGTGGCCGATCTGATCGGCGACCTCGCCGGCCAGCCCCTGGTGCGAGTGCCAGACGGGCCCAGGTTCGTCTTCGATGACGGGCAGGTGACGGCGCAGCTATCCGAGCATGACTTCGTCGACGACGAGGACCTTCCCCTGAGCGAGTTCCGCTACGTGCTGTCGTCAGTGGTGCGCGGCGCTCTGCCCATCGACAAAAGCCCGGAGCTGCTGTTCCTGCGCCGTCTCAACAACGGTCTTCACGAGAACTCGGTCCTGCCATCGCTTCTCGTTGTCGACCTGGAGCGGCCCGATGACGACCCCTTTGCACCGTGGGGTGGCGGCCCGTCGTTCCCTGACCCCTGCCATCCCGAAGACGACGACGAGCCCCCCTTCGACATGAGGGGCTCGGCACTATGAATGGCTCGCCCGCAGCGGTGCCGGGGAGCGGTCTCGACGTGTGCCGGCATGCTGGAGGTCCCGGGACATTCGACGAGTCTGCCCGGCGCCTGTCGCATGAGGAACTCGCGGTGGCGCGCCTGCTGGCCAATGAAGGCCACAACGTGCGCTCCCAGGCCGAGCGCAGGGGTGTGCGTACCGGCGACCTCGTCGTGTGCGGTACTGAGGCCGAGGTCAAGTCCTTCCTGCCCTTACAGGGACCGCCGTTGCAAAGCCGGGCAAAGCCGGCGACGCCCGAGTCGGTGGCTAACAAGTTGCTCCGGGCGTCGGGCCAGGGTTCTGTTGCTGTCATCTGGGCCAAGGGGAGCGGGCTGAGCGCCGCTGGCGCCCGGGCCGGCTTCGGGCTCTTTTCGGCGATGGCTGCTCGGCAGGGGGCGACAGGCATAAGTGCAGTCCGGGTCATCGGCGACAGCTACGACCTGTCGTTCCGCGCCCAACCCCGGGTGCTCGCCGGCAGCCCTCGTTCGCCCCGGCATGCCGGCCCGGTACCGGCATCGGGCAGATCTCCAAAGATGTCAGCCTGACCCGGGGCCGGACCATACTCGGTCTATGGCCCAACCGGACGCCGCATGGCAAGAGGAATTCCTTCGCAGCCGGGGTGGCCCGCCTCCGGCTCTCGGTGCACGTGCTGCCGGTTCCGCCATGGCGCCGGCAGCCGGTGGCGCTGGCGACCCCAAGGGGCTCATGACTGAGGTCTTCCTGGAGGGCGTACCTCCGGGGTACGGCGACGCGACGCCCCCGGATGTAGCGGCGTGGGACTATGCCGCCCTTGCCGAGGGCACTGACCAGTTCTCCTTCTGGCCGGGCCCGACACCGAGCCTGGGCACCGCAGCCGGCGACGTCATGCGGGCTCGGCGGGTCGGCTGGCAGCACGCAGAGCTCTCCTCGTGGTTGCCGGTGTTGGAGGACCTTGGGCTCTCGGTCATCGAGGCAGTGCCATGGCACCTGCACTTGGGCGAGGCCGGCCGCGAGGCATTCATCGACGACTTGCTCGTGCGGGCAGTAGTGCCAGTGGCACCGGGCGAGCCCGGCGCTGCACCACTGGGTCATCGGCTGGTGGAGGCCGTCGGTGCTCGCCTCTCAGGCCTATGGGCCCCCGGCGCCATGGCGCGCCTGGTGATCAGTGCCGGGCTCAGTTGGCCCGAGGTCGACCTGCTCGCCGCGGTCGTCGCTTTCCGTCGCCTTGTCGGCGGGGACAGGGCTGCCGACCGAGCGGCGGCGATGTCAATGGCCTTACTGGAACACCCTGCCGTTTCGGCCTCGCTGGTGGGCTATTTTGCCGCACGCCACCCAGCGCTTCCTCCAGCGGGCACTGACCCTAAGGCAGTACCGGTGCGTGAGGACCAGGAGGCCGCGGACGCAGTCGTGCAGGACGCACTGAGCTCTGTCCCTGACGCTGCAAATTACGAGGCACTGCGCGAAGTGCTCTCGGTGCTCGCTTGTACGGTTTCCAGCACCTGGCCGGGCAAAGGGGGCATGTTCTCGCTGAAATTCGAAAGCGGAAGGGTACGGTTCCTTCCTGAGCCGCGACCATGGCGTGAGACCTTCGTCTACTCTCCCGGCTTCGAAGGCGTGCACCTGCGGTTCGGGCCAGTGGCGCGCGGCGGTATCCGCTGGAGCGACCGGGCCGGCGACCTGCGTACAGAGATCCTCGGTCTTGCTCGTGCACAGGTAAAGAAGAACTCGCTCATCGTCCCTACGGGGGCAAAGGGCGGCTTCGTGCTGCGTGCCGGCGAGGGCGGCCTCGTTCCCGCCACTTCGGGCAGCGACGCCTACTCGGCTTTCGTCGGTGCACTTCTCGACGTCACCGATGCCGAAGATCCCTACCTTGTCGTAGCGCCGGACAAAGGCACAGGCCGTTTTTCTGATCTTGCCAACGAAGTAAGCACGCGAAGGGGTTTTTGGCTCGGGGACGCCTTCGCATCGGGCGGGTCGCACGGCTACGACCACCGGGCTCTCGCGATCACCGCCAAAGGTGCGTGGCTCGCCGTGCAGAGGCATTTCCGGGCCCTGGGCTTGGACCCCGAGCGTGACCCCGTCCGCGTGGCAGGCGTTGGGGACATGACCGGCGATGTCTTTGGCAACGCAATGCTCCTCAGCCGCTCCGTCAACCTGGTTGCTGCCTTCGACCACCGCCATGTTTTCATTGACCCGTCCCCCGACGCGCAGGCTAGCTTCGAGCAACGCTTGCGGTTGTCGAGGACACCGGGTTCGACGTGGGCGGACTACGACATGGGATCTGCGTCCGCCGGGGCGGTGGTGCTCTCCCGCAACGCTCGCGCCGTGGATCTCGCGCCAGCACCTGCTCGGGCAATCGGGCTTTCGCCGGGGACTTTTTCGCCCGACGAGGTAGTGCGAGCGGTGCTGAAGGCGCCGGTGGACCTTTTGTTCTTTGGCGGGATCGGGACTTTCGTGAAGGCGCCGGCGGAGGCGGACAGTGAGGTCGACGACCGGGCTAACGACGAGGTACGCGTCGGCGCCGACGAGTTGCGTGCCCGGGCCGTGGTCGAAGGAGCAAACCTGGGCTTGACCCAGCGGGCGCGCATCTCCTATTCCCGCCGGGGGGGACGGGTCAACACGGATTTCGTCGACAATGCGGGCGGAGTTGCCATGTCCGATCGCGAGGTCAATTTGAAAATACTCCTCGGTGCCGCGCAGGGCGCCGGCCTTGTCAGCGAGACCGAGCGGGACCTTCTTTTGGCCGAGGCCGCTGGGGAGATGGCCTCTGGAGTGCTCGACGATGTCGACGGCGGGATCGTCGCCCTGGATGTGGCGAGCGAAGAAAGTGCCCAGAACTTTTCCGCATACCGCGCCCTCATGGAAGATCTGAGCACCGAGGGCCTTTTGAACCCGGCGGTGGAGTCCATGCCCGGCGCCGAAGAACTGGAGCGTAGGCAGAGCGCGGGTGCAGGGTTCGCCCGGCCCGAGCTGGCGGTCATCGTCGCTTTTGCCCGCAGCGAGCTGGCGCGCGCCATCGAGGCGTCCGACCTGGCAGCCCCCTCGGCTGGCGCCGGTACGGGCTCTTCCCTGAACGGCGGTGATGCCGGGGCCATGGGTGGCCTCGTGGCCGGCTATTTCCCGTCGACTTGGAGGCAGCGGTTCTCGGAGCTGATCGGATCACACCCTCTTTACCGCCAGCTGGCCGCCTCCCGCCTGGCCAACGAGGTCATCGCCATCATGGGCCCGCTGTGGGCGCACGAGCTTGGCGCCGAGTCCGGCGCCGGCTTGGCTCGCGTTGCCTCTTGCTACTGGGCAGCAGCAACGGTGATCGAGCCGGGTGGCGGCTCCAGTGGTCGCCGGGATGGCGCTGGCGAGGGTGGAGACCTCGGGGATCACCGCCGGGCGCTGGACTGGTTGGCTCGCTGGTACCTGTGGTCCGATGACCCGCTCCCTCCCATGGCTGTCGCGGCCCGCCAAGTAGCGGTGGCCGACGAGCTCGAAGCCGTTGGCGTCGGGGCAGCGGCCATTGACGGGCCGGGTTCAGGCGTGCGGGCCCTGCGCGCCAGGGCTGCCGAGGTGGAGGAGGTGTGCCGGCGCGCCCAGCCGGCGGGCGCACAGGGCGCGCCGGCGCCGGCGGCGGCGCTGAGAGCGCTTTTGGCCGCCAGGAAAGCCTTACATGCTCCGGCCCTCGAGCTGGCGCTCTCGGGCTTCGCCGGGCAGGGGCGCTGGGCGAAGTGGGTGTGCAGGCGCCTCCAGTACGACCTGGCTCGCGGGTGCGTCGTCGCGGCGGTGCGTAGCCTTTCCACCGCTCCCTCATCTGGGCGCGCAGATGGGGCGAGCCAGGCGGCGGGCGCTGCGCTCGGCCACTTGGGATCGCTCATGTCCCAGGTGGCGGCCGCCCAACAGCCTGCACCGCAGTACGGCCCGGGGGAGGGCATTTCTCTTGTCTCCCTCGCCGTTCGTGCCGTGCAACACGCCGCGGACATCGCTCCCGCAACCGCCCTTATGGACGCCATGGCCGAGAAGGACTAGAACGGTTGCCCGTGAAGCTCGCCATCGCCAATGACCATGCCGGTTACAACTTGAAGCTGGTTGTGGCGGCTCATCTACGTGAGCTGGGCCATGAGGTCACCGACTTGGGGGCGTTCGGCACGGACCCGGTCGACTACCCGCCCTTTTGTGCCAACTGTGCCCGCCAGGTGGTGGAAGGCTCGGTCGACCTGGGGATCGTTATCGGTGGTTCGGGCCAGGGCGAGCAGATCGCAGCCAACAAGGTCCACGGCGCGCGCGCCGCGCTATGCCACGACGAGTACACGGCCCGCCTCGCCCGTAGGCACAACAATGCGAACGTGCTTGCCCTGGGCGCCCGCATCCTGGCGCCTGAGCTGGCCAACGACATTGTCGACGTGTTCCTTGCCACGGACTTCGAGGGTGGGCGCCACCAGGCTCGCCTGGACGAGCTGGCGGCCATAGAAGCAGACGAGTCCCGGGCGTGGGTGGTGGCGCAAGGGACAGCACAGCTCTGAGGTGAGCGGTAGCCGGCTCGCCGGTCTGGAGCTGGTGCGCGTCTCGTTACCCCTGGCGGAGCCTTGGGACAGCGGTGCAGGCAGTTTCGCCGTTCGTGACAGCTTGCTCGTGCGTGCAGTCGTCCACGGTCTCGGAAGTGATGGCCGGGCTGCGGTCGCCGAGGGTTGGGGGGAGTGCCCTGCCCTCCCCGCGCCCACTTACAACTCCGAGTACACCGCGGGGGCGGTGGCTGTCTCCTCAACGTTCCTGGTGCCCGCTTTGCTGCGAGCCCAGCCGGCGTCGTGGGCACAGGCAGCCAGCGCTATGGCGGCGGTCCGGGGCCATTCCATGGCCAAGACTGCATTCGAGATGGCACTCGTCGACGCCTGGTTACGCCTGGAGGGAGATGGCGTGCCCATGGCCCGGTACCTGGCACGGCAGGCTTCCACCGAGCCGCGACGGACGGTACCGGCGGGCGTTGCCGTCGGGCTGTGCCGAGATCTCGGCAAGCTGCTCGCTCAAGTTGGCGACTACGTCGATGCGGGCTACGGGCGGGTCAAGCTCAAGATCGAACCGGGCCACGACGTCGCACCGCTGCGGGCTGTGCGCGAGCGTTGGCCCCATCTGGTCTTGTTCGCTGACGCAAATGGCGCTTATGCCGCCGGCGGGGTGGAGGGAGCCTTCGAGCAGCTCTGCGGCCTCCAAGAACTCGACCTGGCCTGCCTGGAGCAACCATTGGCCGACGACGACCTAGTCGGGCATTCAGCTTTGGCCCGGAAGTTGGCCGTACCCGTGTGCCTGGACGAGGCGCTGTCGTCCGTAGGGGCTCTTGATGCTGCGCTCCAAATGGGCGCCTGCTCCGTGGTGAACATAAAAGCCGGCCGGTTCGGCGGCTATCACGAAGCCCTGCGGGCATACCGGGCGTGCCGGGCCAAGGGCGCACGCATATGGTGCGGGGGGATGGTGGAAACCGGTATCGGGCGTGCTGCCAACCTGGCTCTGGCCGCTCTGAGCGGGTTCGACCTGGCCGGCGATATATCGGCGTCAGGGCGGTTTTTTGCCGAGGACATCGCGGGCCCTTTTCCGCTGCTCCCCGGCGGGACCATAGCCGTCCCGGACGGCCCGGGCCTTGGTGCCCAGATATACACAGAGGTAATCGACCGCCACTGCGCATGGCGCAAATGGTGGGCGACATGACGCTCCCGCTGTGGCCCGACGAACCGGGCGGGCGCCAACCGCCGCGCCAGCTCACCCTGGTGCGCCTAGCCGGCGAAATTGCCCGTTCCCTCTCAGGGGTCGGGCGTATTGCCGTCGAAGGCGAGGTCTACCGGCCACAAACTTCACGCTCCGGATGGGTGTACTTCACCCTTCGTGACCGGGTTTCGCAGGTGCCGGTGGCGTGCCCCGCACGCCATGCCAAGCGCTGCCGGGCGGTAAATGGTGAGCGGGTGATGGTGGTCGGGCAGCTGACTTGGGTGAACGAGCATGGGCAGCTGCAATTGGAAGCTGAAGAAGTCACGCCCGTGGGCGCCGGGGCGGTGGCTGCGCTTATAGCCGAGGTCCGGGCGCGCCTGGGCGCCGAAGGGATCCTCGACCGGGAGCGCCGGCCCGTGCCTGCACTGCCCGACGTGATCGGGGTCGTGTGCGGGACCGACGCCGCAGTGCGTAAGGACATCGAATCGGTGGTGGCCGCTCGTTTCCCTGGTTACCCCGTCCATTTCGAAGAGACGACGGTGAGCGGGCCCGGTGCCGCTATCTCGATAACGACCGCCCTTCAAAAGACACTCCGTGTGCCCGGGGTGCAAGTCGTAGTACTGGCGCGCGGCGGTGGCGACGCGGCCTCGCTGCTTCCTTGGAGCGACGAGGAGCTGTGCCGGGCGGTGGCGGCTTGCCCCGTCCCAGTCGTCTCCGCCATCGGTCACGAAGCCGACCGGCCCTTGTGTGACGAAGTGGCGGATGTGCGTTGCGGGACCCCCTCCATAGCCGCCAACCAGATAGTGCCCGATCGCAGGGCGCTTTACGGGGTGCTCGACGCCTACGCCGAGCAGGTTGGCGCTTTGGTGGGCGCGCGTTGCGACCGGGAGCGCGAGCGCTTGGCGCGCGCTGATGTCGAGCCGGCTCTGGCGTCCGGGTTGCAGCGGGCTCGTCGAGGGCTCCACCACTCGGCCGAGCTGCTAACCCGCGCCCATCCCGCCCCTATGGCCCGAGCCGCGCGCAGGCACTTGGAGGCCTGTGATTGGCGCCGGCCCACTGCGGCCGTCTTGCGTTCCGCCCACCAGAGCTTGGGTTCCCTCCACGCCCAGGCCAGAGCCCTTTCACCACAGCACGTCGTGGAAAGAGGATTTGCAATTGCCCGCAAAGCAAACGGCTCGTTTGTCCGGTCGCCGAGCGAGGTGGCGGCGGGGGAGCGGCTCGAGCTGGTCGTCGCCGGCGGTAGCATCGCTGTGCGAGTGGAAGATAACCCTGCATTGATAACAGGCGAACAAGCGGGCCAAAAACGGTGAACGGAGCGAACCCTGATGAGTGATCCCGCACATGGTGAGGACCGCTTCGACCCAGCGCTGTGCGGGGTGGGCGGCCCGCTCTCCTCGCTTACTTTCGAGGAGATCCTGGCTGCGTTGGAGACGGTGACCGCGAAGCTGGCCAATGGCGATATCGGTATAGAGGCGGCTGCTGACCTGTACGAGCAGGCCGAGATCCTCCATGCCGCTGCCAGCGCCCGCTTGGCTGCCGTAGAGGAGCGTATCGCCGCCTTGCGTTCCCGGGCTTGAGGATTTACTACTTTGTCCAGCCAGTCGGAGTACCGCTCCACGCCAGAGAAAAGCAGCGGTCCACCAGGCGACCCTGCGCCCATAGCCCCCATTGCCCGTTTATGGCTCGGCGTGTCGCTTCGGTCCAGGCGATGACATCGGGGCGCGAAATGCGCCGCACGGTCTGGGTTATCCCGCCCTCGTACACGCGGTAACCGGCCCAGACCCCTGGGTAGTCTTTGGTCGAGCCCACTTCGCTGATGGTGAGGCCCCGGTAATGGTACAGGCGGTTGCGGTGGCGGTGGCCGGCGGTTACAAAAGTGTTCGGGTTGGCTTTGGCCACGGCATCCAGTAAGGCCATGCTCTCGCTGTAGGGGATGCCCGGGGGGTAGACGGTCGGGTAGGGACGTAGCTCTGGCGGGTGGTGCAGAGCGAGCCAGGCTGGTCCGGGACCTCCCGCCACAGCTTCGGCGATCTCGGGAACGGCCTCGGCCGGGACGTGGCCGCGGTGGTACCGCCATGCAGGGTGCATGGTATTGACGGCAACGATGCGCAGGGCCGCAAGGTCGACCACCTGCGCTCGTAGCGTGGTCGTCACGCCCTGGGCTTGGAGGAGCGAGATTTGGTTGACCCGGCGGTGGTTGTCGTGGTTGCCGAGCATGGTGATGATCGGCAAGGGGCTGGCGCTCAACAGGCGGCCCACGTCCCGCATTTCGGCCGCCGACGCTTCGCGTGTCAGGTCACCTTTGACCACGAGCAATTCCGCCCCGTACGACTTTGCCTCGTCGTACACGGCTTCCAGAGCCCGCTGGGGGTAGGGAGCCGTCCCCCAGTAAGGGTCGTGGATGCGCCCGATGATCCCGAAGCGCTGCTCGCCAATGTGTACGTCGCTCACCGTGGCGAAGCTGGCGGTCAGTTCTCCGCCAGGTGAGCGAAGCGTCGTCACGGTCCCTGCTCTAAAGGGCGCGACCCCCTCGGCGCTTGCGACGACCTCGTAGCTGCGCCCAGGCTCCAAACCCTCGATCGTGACCGCGCCCGGCCCGGCCGGCCAGTGGCTGTCGAGGGGGCGCGACGAGTACCGGTCGCTGTCACCCTTCGGCGTCAAGATGAGCGGCGCCTTAGGCGACGCTTGTGGATGAGCGGTCTGGGGGCCGACGGCCAGGCTCAGGCCGCCTTCGGGCGAAGCGCGCCAAGTGAGCTGCACCGACGTCTCGTCGACGGCAAATACCCGAACCGGCCACGCGGCTCGGCCCCGGAGCCCGTTACGGCGGGGATGGCGGATGTTGAACGGGCTGATGCTGTTCAACCCAAACGAGCCAGCGCCTCACCCAGCTCGCCGGCGACCCGTTCGCGGAAGGCGAGGTTTATGTGCAGGCGCTCACGGGCTTGGGCGATCTGGCGGTCACCCCACCCGAGCGGGTGCTCGTCTATCCAGCGCTCCGCCCGGGCTGCCGCCTCCGCTCCTGCGGTGACGAGCGCGGGCATGGCCCCGAACACCCTCGGGACGACCTTGTGCGGCCACTTGGCCAGGATGTCTTCCCAATGCGATTCAATCGCTTCCCAGGCCAGGACGCAGCCTTGGCGGCGGTTGAGGATGCTTGCGAGCAGGAACGGCCCGTCCTGGACCCTCACATCGTCTGAAAAAGCCACATCGAGCGCCCGGCTTATCAGCGCGGGGTCGTTCGTGGCGCCCAGAGCCTGCAGGTAGCGGACCTCGTCCTGGGGGGTCGCTGCCGACTTGAAGCGTTCGTAGAGGGTCGTCCACTCCTCTTCGCCGCCAGCCGCCGAGACCACCCGGGCTATGGCGGTTGCCAGGTCGGCAGGTAGTGCGGTGCCCTGGCGCGAGGCATCGAAGCGCTCGCGGGCTCCCGCACGGACTGCCTCGTCCTCGCCAAGCTGGCCAAGGAGGGAGACGAGCACGGGCCGAAGGCGTACTGTCCGAGCGCTCTCGTCGCCGGTGCCCTCCCAGCCGATCTCATTGAACAGTGGTCCTGCAAGGGCGCGCGTGCCGGCCTTGAGCAGCGCTCGCTGCTCTTCGTCGCACACGTCGTCGATCAGGTTCAGGGCGGCAGAGATCGCCAGCCACACGTCGGGATCGTGGTCCCGGCGCAGCGAGGTGAACAGCTCCAGTGCTGCACTGACCGGCGCTTCGCCCGCCACTGCCGCCGCCCACGTGTCGGTTACCAGCTGCAGCCGCTCGCTTTCGTCCAGTTGCCCGAGCGCGCCGTTGAGCCGCCGGCGAAGTTCGGTGTCGTAATTGGCCCGGTAAACGCCCCAAGCGCCATCGTTTACGAGGAGCCACGCCGGCCCCTCGGCGCCGGCGCCCTCCAGTTCGAGGGTTGTCTCGTCGGAGTCGAACAGCAACTGGTGGCGCCCGACGGCACCGTCTTGTCTCTCATAGCGCAGCGTCAGCGGGACGACCCAGCGTTGGCCGTCATCGGGGCTGCCGTCGAGGAAGAACCGCCGCTGGCGGAAAGTCACGGCCCCAGTGGCCCCGCCTGCCAGGGAGGCACTGACGATGGGGTGGCCGGCCTGGTTGACCCAGGTGTCCATCGTGGCGCGCACGGGCTGGCCGGAGCCGACCTCGAGGGCGTCCCACAAGTCGGTGGTCACCGTGTTGGCGAACTTGTGCTTGTCCAGGTAGATGTTGAGCCCACGGCGGAACGCCTCGTCACCCAGGTACCGCTCCAGCATCCGCAGCACCGACGCGCCCTTGTCGTAGGTGATGACGTCGAACATGTCTTCGGCTTCCTCGGGGCGCCCCACCGGGAACTCGATGGCCCGGGTGGAGTGGAGGCTGTCGGTCAAAAGGGCTGAGGCCCGGTCGACACCGAAGCTGGCCCAGACTTTCCAGTCGGGACGGAAGTGGTCTGTGGCAAGCAGCTCCATGAAGGTGGCGAACGCCTCGTTCAGCCAGATCCCCTCCCACCACTTCATCGTCACGAGGTCGCCGAACCACATGTGCGCCGTCTCGTGCCCGACCACCTGGGCAACCCGGGCCTGTTCCACCTGAGCACTGTCCCGGGGCACGAGCAGGGCTGTCTCCCGGTAGGTCACCAGCCCGAGGTTCTCCATGGCGCCGGCGGCGAAGTCGGGTATGGCGATGTGGTCGAGCTTGTCGCCCGGGTAGGGGATGGAGAAGTACTCCCGGAAGAAAGACAGGGCATGTGCCGCCGAGTCCTGCGCCAGCCATGCCAGCTCGTCGCGGCCAGGGGTGTAGGCGATGCGCAGGGGGACCCCGTCCACATCCTTGGGCTCTGTCATCTCGAACGGGCCGACCACCATGGCGACCAGGTAGGTGGACATCTTCATGGTCTTTGCAAAGCGCACCCGGCGCTTGCCGCTGCCGATCGGCTCCGAGGAGATCTCGTGGCTGTTGGACAAGGCGACCAGGTCCTCGGGCACCACCAAGGTGATCCCGTACGTGGCTTTGAAGTCCGGCTCGTCCCAGCACGGGAAGGCCCGGCGGGCATCTGTCGACTCGAACTGGGTGGTGGCGATCTGGGCCTTGGTGCCGTCCTCGCGGCGGAACGTGCTGCGGTAAAACCCCCTGAGCAGGTCGTTCAACTTGCCCGTGAAGCGCATGTGCAGGTCCCAGGGGCCGGTGGCCAGCGGCTCGACCGGCGTGAACACGGCCTGCTCCTCGTCCTCCCTGTAGCTCACCTCGGCCGTCACCTCCCGGCCGTCGCGGCGCAGCGTGGCGTGGGAGATCTCAAGCTCGGCGGCGTTCACGACGACCTCAGCAGCCTGGTCTCGGACCACCAGCTGCACGGTGGCTTCACCGCTGAAGGCAGCGGCGTCGAAATCCAGCTCGAAGCTGAGCTCGTAGTGCTCGGGGACGATGTGCCTGGGCAGGCGGTAAGGGGGTAGGTCGCTCACGCGCCACACCCTACTGCCAGGAGGCGCTACTTTCCTCCGCCCACTGGGGGGCGTGCGCAGGCACCTTCTTCTCGCGGGGTGACCGTGGCTTCTCGCGGGGTGACCGTGGGGCTCGTGGCGTGGTCATGGTGGGGCTCGTTTTGGTGGCGCGGCTCAGGCGTAGCTGAGCGACCGAACCGCCTCGGCGATGGCCTTCGCAAAATTGTGCACGTCAGGAACGGGGATGTTGGTTGGCTCGCCGTGACCACCAAAGGCCGCCGTTGCGAGCACCGTCGCCCCCTTCGCTTCGAGCATCGCCTTCATCTCCGTCACCGTGCCCTTCGGGGCGACAGCGTAGGTGCAGAACACTGCGGCGGGTTTGCCCGCCATCCGTGGCAACCTCTCGAGCCATTTGACCGCCGCTTTGGCGGGGTGCACTCGGGTGACGACTAAGCCCTCGGTCCACGAGCCGACCACGACCAGGTCGGCCCTGGCGAGGTCGGCGGCTTGCACCTTACCCAGCGGCAGCGTCGTGG
>DASSZK010000227.1:0-9961 GCA_035702845.1 Acidimicrobiales bacterium | reverse complement strand
CAATGGCACACGCTTTAGGTATGTCGGTCATCGGGGAGGGCATCGAGACCCGCCGTCAGTTGGGCGAGCTGACCGCGCTCGGCTGCGACGAGGGGCAGGGTTACCTTCTCGCCCGCCCCCTACCGCCAGGGGAACTTCTTTCCCTGCAGGCTTCCTTGCGAGAACCTAAGACCGAAGCCCCCGATCGCGAGGCAGTGCCCAGCTTGTAGGACCGGAGGCCGAACTCCACTACGGCCCGGCCAGGTCGTCGACCGCTTCCTCAACGTCTGCTTCCTCAACGTCTGCTTCATGGACGTCTGCTTCGTGGACGTCCGCCACGTCGCCGCCCGCTTCATTGCCGGTCGGCTTGTCTCTTTCCTCCTCCGGTGGGGCTCCCCTAAAGAAGACCCAGAAGGTGGAGGCGTTCAGGAACTGGAGGAATGCAGCAACCTCGAAAGGCACGGACAGGCTCACCTCGTCGAAGAGGTAACCGGAAAGCAGTGGGCTGGCAGCCATAGCCAACTGGCTCGGAAGATTTGACAGAGCCGCTACCGATGCCCTTTCCTTCGGGTCAGCAAGGGCGATGACGTAAGACTGCCGCAAGGGCAGGCCGATCCGCTGGACCACCATCCTCACCAGATAGATAGCGCCGGCTAGCGAAAAGTAGGGCGAAAGTGCCATGGGGACGAGCAGCAGGGCCTGCATGATCCGCACCGTGCTGACTGTCCTGACGAGCCCCCATCGCCTGGCCAGCCCCGCGGCGGAGAGGCTGGACGCCATTGTGAGGACGTTTATAACCGCGAACAAGACGCCTATGCGGCCGGGGCCGGCCCCGAAGCGCCGGAAGAACCAATAGGTGACGAACGGGCCGAACATTCCCACTGCGAGACCGTTCGCCGTGTTCGTAACCCAAAGGCGGTAAAGCAGCCAGCGGGACCGGTGCGGGAACCTCGCGCCATGCGGCCGCTTGGCCCGGCGTCCGCCGCCAGGTTGCGCCCGCCCGGAGGGCGGCTCCTCGAGGGCTAGTGCGAGGAGACCTGCGAGCAGCGACACCGCCGAGATGGCGAGGAAGGCCGGGCGGTAAACCGCGGTCGCCGCGGCCGCACTCGCACGGCCGTCGGGGACGAGGAGCGCGAGCAGGCCACCGGCGGTCGCTCCCAGGGCCGACCCTGACGCCAAGCGGCCAAAGGCAGCATTGCGATAGCGCGCGTCCACCCCCTCCGCCACGAAGGCAGACTCGGCGGGCTGGTACGGCCCTACGGCACCAGCCCCTGCCCCGGCTCCACGACCAAAACTGCCGAGAGCGCCGAGCACAAACAGGAGCACCGTAGAGCGGGAAAAGGCGAACGCTGCACCTGCCACTGCGCTGAGGAATGGGACCCCGACAAGGAATGCCTTCCTGCCCACCTGGTCTGATCTCAACCCGATGACAGATGACATGACGGCTGAGGCCAGAGCTACGACCATCACGTACTCCGCCAGACCGAAGGCACTGAAGCCTTCCAGTGCAAGGTAAATGGGTGCAACTACCCCCGCAAGGGCGCGCCCGGCGCTCATACTGACGCGCGCAAGCAACACCACCTCGAAATTACGGTTGGCCCAGTCGGGACGCACGGCCGATCTGGCCCTGCCGCTCAACCCTGCTCCCATCCTGGCGGTTCCTCCTCGGCGCGGCCAACTACTGTCAGCTGGCCGATCTCGTCAGCTTAAACCGACACGTGGCAGATCCAGAGTCGCAGAGCGTGCTAAGACCAGCACCGAAATAGCCCAAGAGGTCGGGAGATTTTCCACGCAGGCACTCGCTGCCGCTCCAACCGGCCGGCCCTGAGCCGCAGCAGTCGTACGGCGCTCGTGCTACCTCAGCCCGCGGTGGCACCCGTCTGGACCTCGATACCTGCCGGGAGACCGCTCACCCGGGTGCCGTGCGCGCTGACTTCGACGGCTACCGTCTGCCCGCCGACCCGCAGCCCATCGACGCTAATGGCCCCGATGTGGTGCAGAGGGCGCACGGCGAGGCGCCCTCCGGGCACGTCCGGGCGCACCCCAATTAGCGCAGAGAGAACGGCGACCGATGCCGCAGCCGACCATGCCTGGGGGCGGCACGCCGCGGGATAAGGCAGTGGTGAGCTCCGGTCGTTGCGGTCTGCTCCTGAGTAGAGCTCAGGGAGGCGGTACTGGAACCCCTCGCCGGCGGAGAGCAGGCCCTCCACGAGCGAACCAGCTGTCTGTCGCGCAACAGGGCCACCCTCGCGCATGAGGCCGCAGATAGCGATGGCCGTATCGTGCGCCCACACCGAGCCGCAGTGGTAGCTCATGGGATTGAACCCCGCCGAGGCGGACGAAAGCGTCCTGAGGCCGAACCCGCAGTCCATCCGTGGTGACCCCAGCCGGGCCGCTACGACCTCCGCCTCGTCCGCATTGAGGATGCCCGTGCCGAGCAGGTGCCCGATGTTGGAAGTGACGCTGTCGACCGGCCGGCCGTCCGCTTGGACCGCGATTGCGGGGAACGGCCCGTCCCGGTCTGCGACCCAGAAATTCGCACGGAAGCGCTCTGCCAGGTCGTGTGCGAAGTCGCGCCAACGTCGGGCACCGCCCCGGCCGAATGCCTCCAGCATGTCCGCTCCCCCCATCGCGGCCTCGTAGGCATACCCCTGTACCTCACAGAGACCGATGGGAGGGTGAGCCAGCCGTCCATCACGGAACTGCACACCGTTGAACGAGTCCTTCCAACCCTGGTTGCTGAGGCCTCGACCCGATTCGTCCACGTAGGTGATGAAGCCATCGGGCCCCTTCCCACACTCGTCCAGCCAGGTCAGGCAGCGCTCGAGGGGGTCGAGAAGCGCGGCGACCTCGGCCTCCGGCGCGCCCCAACGCCAGGTATCGTGCAGCACGCACACCCACAGGGCAGTGGCATCGACCGTGCCGTAATAGACCGGCGGCAGGAAGTGGCGGTTGCCTTTTACTCCAGCCCTGTCGTCGTAGCGGGGTTCCCGTCGTACCTCGTGGAGGATCTTCCCGGGCTGTTCCCCGGTGAGGGAGTCGGTGCTCGTGCCCTGGCGCCGGGCGAGCGCGCGCAGCGTACCAAGAGCAATGTCGGTCCCCACCGGCAGCAGCATCCGCGCCGCCCAGAGGGAGTCCCGGCCGAACATTGTGAGGAACCACGGAGCGCCGGCCGCCAGGAACACTTCCCCGGGGGCCTCCGGCGACACCATCCGCAGAGCGTCCAGGTCGCACAGGCTGCGGTCGAGCAGTTTCTGCAGGCGATGGTCGTCCGAGCCCACCTTTGGTGCTGAGAGCCTGACGGAGCCTTCCGGGGCGGCGTCGACGGGCGCGCCCCACGCCTCCTCCGACATTCGCACCGACAATGTGATGGTCGTCGCCGGGCCGGCCTGCAGGTCCCAGAAAAGGGAACCTCTGGCGGGGTCGGTGTGGGCCGGGCTCGGCACCGACGATACTTCCACGTGAAATTTGCCTGCCAGCTCCCATGCCAGTCCTCCCTCAACCGGCACGGCCTCCAGAGGGGGCCCGGTGGGGAGGCCACCTTTGACGGTGGCGATATCCGCCAGGTCGCAGGCGGCCCTAAGCTCCAGCCGGTAGGCAATAGCCGGCGGGGCGTAAGTTTTGACCAAAAATGTTTCATTTGCACCGTGCGGGGTAAGCGAACGGTGGCGTTCGATGAGAATGGCTGGGTCCGTGCGGCCCGATGGCACCACCGCGCTGTCGAAGCGGTTTGACGGGCCGCCTCCGGCATCGAAGCCGAGCGCCAGCGGCTCATTCCCGTCTACGAGCAGTTCGAGACGGCTGAGCGCCCTCACGTCGTTCACGAATATGCCTTGGGCACCTCCGGAGCGGATTTGCCCGTCGGCTCCCGAGAGCGACATGGCAGGCGCTCTGACCGCCGTGACAAGGTCCTGCAGATGGGGCTGGCCGCTGATGTCTTTCGGATCCGCGGCCTCGGGCCGCGCCCCCGGGGAAGGTATGAGTTGATCGTTCATATTGCGGGTACCATTTTGATCGTTCAACTCAGGTAGTGGAGGGGGGTGCTTGGGGTGAGCACGCAACGCATCGCCGAGGCGCAGAACCGGCCAGCGCGGTGAAGAAGCGACCGACCATCGAGATGGTGGCGGAGCGGGCCGGCGTGTCGCGCCAGACCGTTTCCAATGCCGCCAACGCCCCGCACCGGCTGCGGCCCGAGACGCTCGAGCGCGTCCTAGCGACCATCGACGAGCTCGGTTACCGCCCCAGCCAGGCGGCGCGTTCATTGAGGACCCGCTCCACCCAGGTCATCGCATGCCGCCTCCTGCCCAGCAACTACGCCGGCACCAGCGGTGTGCTCGACCGCCTGCTCCATGCCTTGTGCGACGCGGCGCGCTCGAGGGGCTACGGCGTCCTGACATTCAGTGCGACGAACGACGACGAGGAGATCGAGGTATTCGACGACCTGCTGCGGCGTCATGCCGTCGACGGCTTCGTGCTGACCAACACCCACCATGGTGACGTCAGGCCCACGTGGTTGGTGGAACAAGGGGCCCAGTTCGTCGCTTTCGGTCGTCCCTGGGGCGTCGAGCGGGCGGCGCACTCCTGGGTGGACGTCGACGGCGCCACCGGCACAGCTGACGCCGTTTACCACTTGAGCGAGCTCGGGCACCGGCGCATCGCCTACCTCGGGGTCCCGGAGGGCAGCGGGACCGGCGACGACCGCTACCACGGCTGGCAGCAGGCCATGCAGGAGCTCGGGTTCCCGACCAAAGGTCTCTTGGCGCGGGCTGAGGACGGGATGACCTCAGGAAGGTCCCTGGCCGACCAGCTGCTGTTGGGCGTCGAACAGCCCACAGGGTTCGTCTGTTTCAGCGACTCTATGGCGCTCGGTGCCCTACGGGCCATCGAGGACCACGGCCTCGTCCCCGGCGCCGACGTATCGGTGGTGGGCTTCGACGACAGCCCCATCGCGCCGGTCGCGAGGCCCCGTTTGTCAAGTGTCCGTCAGCCAATAGAAGGCGTGGCCCACAAGCTCGTAGAGGTCCTTCTATCCGAGGTGTCGGGTGCGTCCCACAAACCGTCCCGGGTGCTGCTGCCGCCCCGGGTGGTGACGCGAGAGAGCAGCTGTGCTGTTCGACAGCTCACCGCCCTGAGCGGCGACGGCACAACGGGCAAAACCCTCCCTCTGTCAACAAGCAACAGAAAGGACCAAGCTAAATGAAACGGTCGAAAATCCTCACCGGCCTGGGCGTCTCGGCGGCGCTCGTGGCCACAATGGCCCCAGGGGCTGCTGTCGCCCAGACCAAACTGACCGGCAAACTGCACGGCGTGACCCTGCAGTTCATGATCGCCTCTTCGGGCCCAGCAGAGACGAATGCCGACAAGGCGGCGGCGGCGGCGTGGGGTAAACACAGCGGCAACAAAGTACAGATAATCAACTCCTCCAACCTCACGGAGCAACTGACGCAGGCCTTCGCCGGCGGCACGCCACCGGACGTGTTCTACGGCGAGACGCCGATGTTCGAGAGCATGGCCAAGCAGGGCCAGCTACTGCTCTCGGGGAACCTCGTTGACAAGCCCAGTGCCTTCTACCCTGCGCTCGTGAGCGCCTTCACTTACAACCGCCAGTTTTATTGCGTCCCTAAAGACTCATCGACGCTCGCCCTCGAGATCAACACCGATATGTGGAAGGCTGCCGGTCTTACGAACGCCGATCTGCCAACCACGTGGGCGAAGCTCGCGGCCGATGCGAAGGCCCTCACGAAGGGGAATGTGACGGGCCTCGTGCTCTCGCCCAGCCTCGACAGGATCGGCGCTTTCTTCAAAGAGGCGGGCGGGTCTTACATGAACGCGCAGCACACGAAGTTCACGTTCGACTCTCCTCAGAACATAAGGGCGCTGAGCTGGCTACAGAGCGGCCTGAAACAGGGCTGGCTCAAGTTCTCCTCGCAAGTCAATACAGGATGGGGCGGCGAGGCGTTCGGCACAGGCAAGGCCGCCATGACCGTGGAGGGCAACTGGATCATTGGTGCGATGCAGTCGGACTACCCGAGCATCCATTACGAAGTCGTGCCGATGCCCATGGGCCCGACCGGCCAGCACGGAACCCTCGTGTTCACGAACTGCTGGGGCATCTCCGCCAGTAGCAAGAACACCGCAGCAGCAGTCAGCTTCGTCAAGTACCTGGTGTCGCCGGCCCAGCAACTGCGCTTTGCCAATGCGTTCGGTGTCATGCCCTCACGGCCCAGCGTGGCCAAGAAATGGGCCACCGAGCACACGACGATGATCGCGAGCGGCAAGCAGACCCCCAACGTCTCGGCCTTCGTCCAAGGCGACGCCTATGCCGTGCCGCAGGTGGCCACCGTCGGTTTCCCCACTGTGCAGCAGAACTTCGAGTCCCAGCTGCTCGCTCTGGCGAGCGGCTCTGTGAGCCCCGCCAACCTACTGAAGCAGATCCAGACCAACGCCCAGGCCCTGCTCCAGCCCTAGGCATCGTGTAACAACCGGCCGGCGGTCCTACAAGGGCCCGCCGGCCGTTCCCCCTTTGCAGACCCGAACTAAGGGCCCGCCGCAGGACAACTGAGGCGGTCCCTATGCCTAGGTGGTAGTAAGGAGAGCAAACAAATGGCGACGTTCGCCGGCGGCGAGCGAGCACCTGCGACCCCGGTCCTGGTTAGCCCAGCCGGTGCCGAAAGGGCTGTCGAGCTTTCCGCCAAGTCCCGCAAGGTAAAAAGAGGGACGCTGCACAAGGGAGAAGGCCTCTTCGGGTGGCTCTTCGTATCGCCGGCGCTGTTGGTCCTCCTTCTGTTCCTTATCATCCCGATAATTCTTGCCATCTACATCAGCTTCACGGACTGGTCGGGACTGACCAGCCCGCTCAGCGGCAGCGTGCATTACGTCGGGCTAAAAAACTACCGGTCGGTCCTCACCACCCCAGGCCTCTACCAACAGGATTTCGGCACCGCCGTCCGCAACAACCTCTATTTCGTCCTCTTCACCGTCCCCATGCAGACGGTCCTCGCCTTGGGCTTGGCCGTGCTGGTCAACAGCAAGATCCTCAAGGCCAGGGGCTTTTTCCGTACGGCCTTCTACTTCCCTTCCGTGACGAGCTCGATCGCCATCACCGTCGTTTTCATGTTCCTGTTCCAGGGCGGCGGCGTGGTTGACCGGCTCCTCAGCTACGTCGGCATACAGGGGCCGAACTGGCTCATCGACCAGCGCGGCGTCTTCACCCTCATCCTGAACGCCCTGGGCGTCAACAGCCCCGGTTGGGCGAACCATACGGTGCTGGGGCTCAGCCTGTGGAACTGGCTGGCCGGGCCCTCGCTCGGCATGTGCGTCATCATCATCCTGCTGACGTGGACCACCTCGGGCACGTTCATGCTCTTCTTCCTTGCCGCCCTGCAGAGCATCAGCGAGGATATCGACGAGGCGAGCGCAATCGACGGCGCCACACCCTGGCAGCGGTTCCGCAAGGTCACCGTCCCGATGCTGAGGCCGGCCCTTGTACTGGTGCTGACGCTCGGCTTCATCTCGACCTGGCAGGTCTTCGACCAGATATTCCTGGTCGGCCCCGGGAACATCACGACCATCACGCCGGCATACTTCTCGTACCAGGTCAGCTTCCAGGACAGTGCGTTCGGCATAGGTAGTGCCGTGGCCTTCTTGCTGTTCGCTTTCATCGTCTTCCTGACAATGGTCCAGCGGCGCTTCGTGAAGGAGGACCTGACAAAGTGACGGCTCTGAACGTGAGCGTGCCTCCGGGGACGCGTCCCCGGGACCGGCGCGTAAAGACAAACGTGAAGCGCAGCCTTGGCTACTTCGCACTGATAGTGTTTGCGCTAATTTTCATCGGGCCGTTCATCCTGCAGGTGGCCACAAGTTTCAAGACGGACCCGGATGCCAGCAACAACCCGTTGTCGCTCATCCCCCACCCGGCGACGATTTCGGCATGGCGACAGGTCTTCGGCATCGGGGCGGCAGGTGCGAGCACTGACTTCCCGCGGTGGTTCTTCAACAGCGTCCTCGTCTCGACATGCATCACGATCGGGCGCGTGTTCCTCGACAGCCTCGCAGGTTATTCGCTGGCCCGGCTGCGCTTCCCTGGGCGGCGGGTCGTCTTCGGCCTCGTGCTGGGGACGCTCGCTGTACCAGGGGTGGTCTTGCTCATACCCCGTTTCCTGATGTTGAAGCAGCTCGGCCTGTTCAACAGCTATCCCGGGATGATCCTGCCCATAGCCGTGGACGCGACGGGCATATTCCTGATGCGCCAGTTCTTCCTGCAGGTGCCTGAGGCCCTCGAGGAGGCGGGCAAGGTCGACGGCGCAAGTATCTGGCAGGTGTACTGGCGCGTCGTGCTCCCAGTCGTCCGGCCTGGTCTCATAACCCTGACGATCCTGTCCTTCCAGGGTTCGTGGAACGAGTTCCAGTTCTTCCAGATCTCGACGATCTCACCCAAGTACTACACCCTCACCACGGGGCTGGCCAACCTCGTAGGCGGCGGCCTGTCCGCCGGCAACCAGTACCCGCTGAAGCTGGCAGCGGCAGCTCTCACTATCATCCCGGTGGCCCTCATGTTCTTCAAGCTCCAAAAGTACCTGGTGCGCGGCGGCATGTCCGGGTCGGTGAAGGGGTGAAACAGCGGGCCCGCTCGGGCAGGTCACGCGCAGAGCGAGACGAGAGGGGTCGTCCTCCCGTCTTTGAGGTCGTCCTGCCGTCGGCTAACGCAAACCACTTGCCGCCCCCGGCCTCAGGTACTGGCCGAAGGACGACGACGGCACCGGCTCACCAAGGAGGAAGCCCTGGCCCTCGTCGCAACCGGCGCGGCGCAGTGCGGCCAACTCCCCGTCTGTCTCGATCCTTTTGGCCACCACCAAAGTGTCAAAGTTGTGGAACATCCCTACGATGGCCTCGACTGTTCCGGTGTCGACATGAAAACACGCGTGAATTCCGGCCCTACCGGCAGGCAAGCTCTGCACCGTCGAGATCGTGCTGAAACCAGTGCCGAAATAGTCCAAGTCGGCTCCGGCGCCCATTGCGGCGAGTTCTGCCATGGCGTCGAACCCACGGTCCGGTCCTGGGGCACTACCCGTCAGTTCGAAGCGCAGCGCCGCAGATGGAGGCCCACCCACCTCGCGGACGACCGCCGCCGGGAACCCCGGGCCCGCGAGCGAGAGCGGCGACACGTTTACGGCGAGATAGAAGTCGGCAGGCAAGGGCAATTCAGCCTCCCAAGCCGCCAGCTCCCGGCAGGCTGCGCCCGCCACGAACGCGTCCAGTTGCCCGATCAAACCGCACTGCTCGGCGACCTTCACAAAGTCGGGCGGGCCAAGCGACCGGCCGTCTTTAAGCGCCCACCGCACCAAGGCTTCGGCCCCCACCAGCCGGTCGTCGGCAAGCGAGTACCGGGGCTGGAACACCAGGCCGAACTGCCCCGCGGCCAGTGCAGCCCGCATGGCGTCGACGACGACTTGTGCACCTTCGGGCAGCATGGTCACCTCTCCCGGGCTGACGTCTTGCGCTCTACCTTCGGTTGGTGTCGTCTGCCGGCCACCCGAGGTTGAGCACTGGTGGGCAACGGAGAGACCTTCCCTGCGTTAGCTTGCGTCTTCCCCAAGATCTTCCCCATTAAATATAGGGATTTTGGTTGCGACGACCACCAGAACATATGTACGATGGATAGGTGATCGAGCAACTGTCGGCGTTTTTGGAGGCGCAGGTGCCTTGCGACGGCGAGTCGATGGCACAGGTGCTCGAGCTTTTTGACCGCGCCGAGGCCAAGCTGCACGCAGCTGTGCTCGAGCTCGACGCCTCAGGGGCATGGGCGGCCGAGGGGTGCCTGGACGTGACGGGCTTCGTGTCGGTGCACGGTCGCTGTAGCCGGGGTTATGCCCGGCGCCTTACCGGGCGCGCCGCCAAGCTCGCCGCCCTGCCGGTGCTCTTTGGCGCCTGGCGAGACGGGGAGCTCTCCAAGTTCCAGGTCGAGGTGGTGCTGGCCAACGTC
>DASSZK010000171.1:0-4650 GCA_035702845.1 Acidimicrobiales bacterium | reverse complement strand
GGACCGTTCGCTACGCGACCCCCTCCCATTACGCAGGGCATGGTCCCTTGACACCAGGGCAAAAAGGTCCTCACCGAGCAATTCACAGGCGGCCGAGGGCTCGGTGAGTAAACCGATGCCTCGATGCGCCGCCAATCGCTGAGCCGCTATCTCGCGCAGCAACGGTCGCAAACGGGTTTCCAGAGCGTCGCCTCCGCCTGGTGCGCAAGCCAGGGAAACGGCGTAGGCGACGCTGCGGTAACTGGGCGGCGGGTTTGCCCCGGCCCCAGGCTCCCCTTCCACTGCAACTTCGAAATCATGCCCAGGAGGGCGCGACGGCCACAATGCCTTTCGCATGTACAAGGCGGTCCAGACCACGACGAGCCCTGCTCCGAGGCGCGCCGCAGCTGCCCCGGACATGGCATGGCCGGCGACCAGCGCCGAGCTGGCCAGACCCACGACCAGGTAGCGGCCCAGAAGGCCCAATAAGTCAACGCGCCGCATGAGCCGCGGGCACCTCGTCCATACCGGCCGCCGGGCCCCTGGTCGCTGGCCAGGAGCCCATCGCGGCACCTGGCTGGCCTGAAGCCAGGTTTTGGCGCAAGAGCGTCAGTGCCGCAAGCGCCTCTTGTTTCATTTCGGGCCCGCATGGACGTTTGTCGAACTTGGCCCGCTCGAAGAGGCTCGCCAACTGGTGGGCCACCGGTGCCGTCCCACCGAGGGACTGCAAGACGCGGGAAAGGTGCTCGAACGGCGCCTCCCAGGGCTCGCGTCCAAGGCCGGCGCCCTTCAAGCGATGGTCCATGCTCTGGTAGGCGGCGATCACGGCCCGCCGGGGGTCCGGCTCGTCCAAAAGGGCCTGCAAGGACAGCTCCACCAACTCCGCCCCCGGTGTGCGCAAGTCGTCCCTGATGGCGTCATTGGCCTGGACAGGGCTGAGAGCATTGGTGGACCTGCGGACAAGCACATAGCCAACCACCAGGACGATCAGGGCCAACGCCACCCCTGCCAAGAGGTCGGGCCCGCTTACCCCCATGGGCGCGCCGCTGAGCGGGGGCAGGTGCACCGGCTTGTTGACATGTACCGGCGCATTGGGTGCACTGGCGTGGCGGCGTCCGCCGAACAGGCGGTTCAGCCCGACAACGCCGAAGCGAATGCCCAGGAAAACAGCCGCCGTGACCAGCCACGTCCACCAGCGCCTCTTGGGCTGGCTTTGCTGGGGAGGTTTCTCCCCCAGGGCAGCCACCAACTGGAAGATGAAGATCACGACTAGCACCAGTACCCCAGCCGTGACGAGCACTGCTCCGATGTTCACCACGATGCCCGGTGGCCGCACCGTGGTCCCAGGTCGCGCCGCACCCCCGCCAGCCGTGGCAGCGGCTGCAACGAGGGCTAGAAGCGCCAGGACCGAACCCCCGCTCACCCAAGTGCGGGACCTCCCCATCATGGTGATGTTGCCACAGCAGAGCTGATGTCGCCATAGGCAGGGGTAATGGCGCTCGGCGCCGGTCGTCAGGCTGGCAGACTGGGAGCATGCCAGCAGCACCAAGCGAACCGGGAACTGCCATCGTCATACCTGCCTCCTTAAAGCCAGCAGATGGACGGTTCGGCAGCGGGCCCTCCAAGGTCCGGCCCGACGCCTTGGCGTGGCTGTCGGGCCCCGAGGGCTCGATCATGGGTACGAGCCACCGCCAGCCTCCGGTCCGTTCGCTCGTCGGGCGCCTGCGCTCGGCGCTCTCCGATTTGTTCGGGCTACCGGACGGCTACGAGGTCGTGCTCGGCAACGGCGGCACCACCGCTTTTTGGGACATCGCCACTTTCTGCCTGATAGAGAACCGCAGCCAGCATTTGCGCTTCGGTGAGTTTTCCTCGAAGTTCGCAACGGCTGCCGCCGCTGCTCCGTGGTTGGCCGACCCGGACTGCATCGACAGCCCGACAGGGGCCCATCCCGAAGCCGAAGCTCGCCAAGGTATCGACCTCTACGCGCTCACTCACAACGAGACTTCGACAGGCGTCATGATGACGGTTCGCCGCCCCGACGGAGCCGACCCCGGTGCTTTGGTAGCCGTCGATGCCACCTCTGCTGCGGCGGGCTTACGCGTCGAACCCGACCAGTTCGACGTTTACTACTTCGCGCCCCAAAAGAGCCTCGCATCCGACGGTGGCTTGTGGTTGGCGCTGATGTCACCCGCCGCCGTCACGCGCGTCGAAAGGCTAAAGGCGTCAGGCCGCTTCGTGCCCGCCTTCTTGGACCTCTCGCTCGCCATCGACAACAGCAGGCTCGACCAGACTTACAACACTCCGGCGCTTGCCACCCTGTTGCTGGCCGTCCACCAGCTCGAGTGGGCGCTCGAAAACGGTGGTATGGAGTTCACCTGCGGGCGCTGCGACCGCAGCGCCGAGATCATCTATGGCTGGGCGGAAACCAGCGCGTACGCCTCGCCGTTTGTCGCCAAGCCGGACGAGCGTTCGCACACCGTGGCCACCATCGATTTCGACCCTTCGGTCGACGCAGGCGCCGTGGCAAAGGTCCTACGCGCAAACGGGATCGTCGACACCGAGCCCTACCGGCGCTTGGGGCGCAACCAACTGCGCATCGCCATGTTCCCGGCGGTAGATCCTGAAGACATCGAGGCCCTTACAGGTTGCATTGACTACGTGGTGAGCGCGCTAGCCTAGCCAGACATTTTAGACGAACAAGGTCATTTTTAGACAAAAGCACCTGTTTTGGAGGAACCCGGCCCGCGCCGGGCGACCAGCGGCGGCCCTTTCACGCGTAGTCACTGGCCCGGTTGAGAGGGAGGACGTAACCGTGAAGGGTATTCGCCGACTAGCGGGCTTCGCTATCCCCGGGCTACTGACTTTCTCCTCCGCCAGCCTCTGCCCAGCAGCTGCGATAAGCACGCGGGTGGCTCGGCTCACGACAAAAACAGTCGCTCCATCAAGTTGGAAGACCTTTGTTTGGAAAGCGGAGGGACTGAGCTTTCGTTACCCAAGCACCTGGAAGCTCAACAACCCGCTTGTACCGCGTTCCGCGCAGCCACCGGATGGCCCGAGTTCGCCTTTGCTACTCCTCATGGACCAAAGGGCCTCCGAGGCCCGGGGAACTAGCCCCGGCAATTTAGGACTGCAAAAGTACCAGGGCTCCTTCGCGTTGTGGGCCGAAAAGGGGCCTCCTGGTCAGATCAAATCGGACGATGTTGCGTCGGAGGGCGCGACGGTCCTTGCCACCGACCCGCTCCACCTCCCGGGACTGGGCGCCATGACCGCTCTAGAAGAGGATGGTTGGGGTTCGCCACCTGGAGCGGTAACCGTACTCGCTCTAACCAGCTCGGTGGTCCAGCGGGGCACATCTCTTCCCTGACTGATGACACGTTCCCCAGCCGCTCCCAAAGGCAGCGAGTGTTTTTCGCCATTGGCTTTTGGGGTGCGCCAATGGGACCTCCCCTGAGCTTCGACTTCGTGAGCCTCAACCGATCGGCGTTCCAGGCGATGCCGGATTTCTCAAGCGCCATGACGATGATGAAAAGTGTGCGTCGCAACCCTTAGGGTGCCGGAGCCTCAGACATAAATACGGGGCAGCCGTGCAGACATGGCGCACGTCACCTCGTATGCGATGGTACCGAGCCGTTCGGCCCACTCCCATGCAGATATCTCCTCGTCACCTTGGCGACCGATCAGCACGACTTCGTCCCCGGTGCGCACGTCAGACCCCGGCCCACAGTCGACCATGACCTGGTCCATTGTCACCGACCCCGCGAGGGGCCGCCGGCGCCCCCCGATAAGTACCTCTCCCCCGACGGCGGACAGCCGCCGCGGCACGCCGTCCGCGTAACCCAATGGGACGGTCGCCACGACCGAACGCTCTCCGAGCCGGTAACGCAGCCCGTACGACACCCTCTCACCGGCGTCCAGCTCCTTCACAAAAGACACCTGGGCTTTGAGCGACAGAGCGGGCCGCAACGCTTCAACGTCGGGAAAGGCCGAAACCTCGGGGCTGGGTGCAATACCGTAAATTGCTATGCCACTCCTCACCATGTCGTAGCGGGCGGCCGGGTGGCACAAGCCTCCGGCAGAGTTCCCCGCATGCACCACAGGAGGCCGCTCTCCGACAGCTTCCAACTCGCGCAATGCTGCGTCAAATAACGCAAGCTGGCGAGCCGTGTAGTCGTTGGCGGGCTCGTCCGCAACGGCAAAGTGCGTAAAGATGCCTTCTAATAGCAGCGAAGGTGCCGACTGGACAGTACGTGCGAGCTGGACCAGCGCCCCTATGGACGTGCTGCCGACTCGGTGCATCCCCGTGTCAAATTTGAGGTGTACCGGCACCGGGTCGTTAGCGGCGGCCGCTGCCGAGACGAGAGCCCTCAAGCCCTCCGGCGTGTAGATCGTCGGCGTAAGGCGGTCCTCGACCACCATTTTCATCGCGTCAGGGGGGGGCTCCGACAACACGAGCACGGGCACGTCGATGCCGGCTTCCCGCAACTCGTGACCCTCTTCCGCAAGTGCCACCCCCAGGCGCGACGCTCCGCCGTCGAGGGCTGCCCGGGACACAGGCACGGCTCCGTGACCGTAACCGAAAGCCTTGACCACGGCGCATACCGAGGCTGGGTGAACAACCCGGCGAAGGTGCTCTACGTTGGCCCGGATGTTGCCCAGATCCACCTCAACCCA
>DASSZK010000081.1:0-5573 GCA_035702845.1 Acidimicrobiales bacterium | reverse complement strand
GTTCGTACAGCGGGTGCGCAACGGCGCAGTGCCGAGCGTACGGGTGGAAAGGGTCGTCGTGGTGGGCCGGGTCGTAGGCGGGCGCCCTGTGGCGGGAAGGGACGCGGTGGTTGGAAGGGACGCGGTGGTTGGAGGGGACGCGGTGGTTGGAGGGGACGCGGTGGCTGGAGGGCTTACGGTCGTGGGAGGTGCAGCGGTAGGGCGTGTGGTAGTGGTCGGGCCCTTGGAGAGGTGACCGGGGCGCTGGCTCAAACCGTTGGGTGCAGACGCCCCGCGCCGCCCTGCAACCAGCGCTCGTGTGGCTGCTCCGGAGAGAGTCGGGCGCGGTGCAAGGGCGACGTGCCGGCTGGGGTGCGCATAGCTCGACAAAGACACGGCCGAAAGCACGGCTACGAGGGGCAGCACGGCAACCGCCACCCAGCGCCGGTTTGTCATCGGGCCCGAACGCAGATCCGACCACGCCTTTCCAACTGCACCCTGGCGCACTGGCGACTCGACGAAGCGCCACGAGGCGGCGGCAAGCACAAGGGTCAGCGCCACCTGCCCGAGTTGGAGCCACCCGGACCGGGCATCGCTCGGTGCAGGGGAAGTCAGCGCTATGACGGGAAAGTGCCAGAGGTAGATCCCGTACGAGCGAACCCCCAGCCACCTGAGTGGCCGCATCCCGAGGGCCCTGCCAAACCGGCTTGCGGGGTGCGAAACTGACGCCACGACGGCGACAGTGCAGGCGCTGAGCAGGACCAGCCCTAGCGGGTACATGAACCACGAGTAGTCGTTGACGGTCGCCATGAGGAGCAGGCACCCCGCAAAGCCGAGCACCCCAACCACGTCGAGGACGGCTCGCTGCGGCCGCCCGACCCGCCGCTGTGCTCCGCGGACGGGCCACACCATTGCGAGGGCGGCCCCAGCCAGGAGGCCGAAGGCTCGCGTGTCCGTGCCGTAGTAGAGGCGCGAGGAGTCGAACGAGGGCCGGTAGAGAAGGCCCATTTCGACTGCAGATGCGGCTGCGAGTGCCAGAGTCGCCAGCACCAAAGGTCGTAGGGGGCGCCTCGTCGACTGCACGCCAAGCCAAGCTGCCCACCTCGGCCCCGGCTCGCCAGTCGCCGGCAGTGAAGTGGTCGCCGGCAGTGAAGTAGTCGCGGGCAGTCCCGCTCCAGGTTGCACCCTGGCCCGACGGCGCAACCAGTACATCCCGCCAAGCAAGAACCAAGGCCATATAAGGTAAAACTGCTCCTCAACAGCGAGAGACCAGAGATGGTCCAAAGGGCCGGGTGCAAGAAACCGGTCAAAGTACGAGACGTGGCGCAGCACCAGGTACCAGTTGGAGACATAGCCCAGCGCGGCGACGACTGCGCCGCGCATCGGCGCGACCAACGGGCGGTCCGTCAGCAGCACCCAGGTGCTCACCACGGCAAGCATCACCACCAAGGCAGGCAAAAGGCGTCGGGCCCGCCGCGCCCAGAACTCGCCCAAGCGCAACGAGCCATGCGTCTCCCACGACCCGAGCAACAGGTCCGTGATCAGGTACCCGCTCAACGTGAAAAAGATGGCGACTCCGAGCAGACCGCCAGGTAGCCACGGTAGCTGCAGGTGATAAATAACGACAGCGGCGACAGCAACAGCCCTCAGCCCGTCAAGTCCTGGGATGTAACGCTGTCCACGCCCTAGAGGCTCCGGCACAACTGCTCCTGCTGACCACCACCGCTCGGTGGTTACCGCACCGACTTTACAAGGATCGTCTGCGGCCAACCTCGGACGGCCACCGCTTCCCGAACCCTGCTGTCAACTGCCCGGCCGCCGGGTTGGTTCCCTGGAATTCCGAGGGTTGTGCGCCATAAATCATGGCCTACGCGCAAACGATGACAAGCCGGTTAGGGCTAGGTCAGGCCGGTTAGGGCTAGGTCAGGGTGCGTTCGCCAGTGCCTAAAGAACGCAGGTGGCTGGGGCCTCAGCAGGACCCAAAGCCTGAGTTTGACCCGGGTATGGCACCCAATTCACGTTCCCGGACCGCCGCTACGGCAGCAACTGCAGGTCAGGGCCTACTTCACAGCCACCTGCCGGGACCATCACATTTCCCTCACGGAATGAGCCCAGGCTTCGGGGAAGATACCAATGAGAAATCGGACAGCGCACCAGGAGGCCCACATGAGATCGAATTGGACGAAGCGCAGGACCGGGGGGGCCGGAGCTGCGGCAGCCCTCGGAGCAAGCGTCGCGATGGGAGCGGCCCTGTTCCTCCCGGCTGTGGGCGCGAGCCAAGCCGCCGCCGCCACCACGACGACTGCCGCGACTACGACCACAACCACCACAGTCCCGGGAAGCGACTGCACAGCCACCATCAACGGGGGGCCGCTCAGCCGCTCGGGTTGGTCGGCAGCAACCAACGCCCCGTCCAGCGGAGCCAATGCGCCGGCCAATGCGATCGACGGCAACCTCTCCACCCGCTTCAGCTCCCAGGAGGACCAAGCTCCGGGCCTGTTGTTCCAAGTAGACCTTGGGTACTCCCAGACCTTCGACCAACTGGCCATGGCTTCGCCCAACTCCCCGACCGACTACGCACGAGGGTTCGTTGTAGAGGTCTCGAACGACGCCGCCAACTGGACCACGGTTGCCGCATGCACGGGCACTTCCGATAACCAGATCGTCAGCTTCAAGCCGCAGACGGCCCGTTACCTGAGGGTCGTGCTCACGGCGAGGGCCGGTTACTGGTGGTCGATCGATGAGCTAAACCTCTACAACTCAGCGGACTGCTCGGCCAGCGTCACTCTGAACGCACTAGACCGCACCGGCTGGTCAGCATCGACCAATGCGCCCTACAACAGCTCCGATCCCGCCAGCGCGGCCTTGGACGGCAAGATGTCGACGCGTTTCAGCACCAACAAGGTCCAGGCTCCCGGTCTCTATTACCAGGTTGATCTGGGCTCGAGGCAGAGCTTCGACGAGCTGTCGCTCGCCACCCCCAACTCGCCCGACGACTACCCCCGCTCGTTCCAGGTACAGCTCTCAGACGACGGGCACGGCTGGTGGACTGTTGCGTCCTGCAAGGGTGCCAGCGCATTCGACGTAGTGTCGTTCCCGGCACAGACGGCGCAGTTTGTCCGTGTCACCCTCACCGGCAGCGCTAGCTACTGGTGGTCGATCGACGAGTTCAACCTGTACACCCGTGGCGCTGTGGTACACCCGACCACAACGACAACCACTGCCCCGGCGACCACCGTCAAGCTCGCTGCGTCGACCGGCTCAGTCGTCATAGGCGACCAGGTGACCTATACGGCCACCGTGACGCCGGTGCCCAAGGGCGGCACTGTTACCTTCGTCTCGGACGGCACGCCCATCGCCAACTGCAGTGGTATTGCCGTGAACACCTCCAACGGCCAAGCCTCCTGCACGACGACCTACGAGTCCACCGGCCAGCAAAACGTCCAAGCCTTCTATTCCGGCTACAGCTCGCAGCGGCCCTCCCAGTCGAGTTTCGTCGCCGAAAGCATCGCCGCTCCGGCCGCCGGCTACTGGTTGGCCACCGCCAACGGCCAGGTCTATGGCTTTGGAGGGGCGCAGTCCATGGGCTCGGCGACCACTACTACCACCACCGGGCCCATCGTGGGCATCGCCTCCACCCCTGATGCCAAGGGTTACTGGACCGTGACCGGCAACGGCACCGTGTCCAACTTCGGCAACGCTCCCTTCTTGGGAGACCTGCCGGACATGGGCAAGCACGTACAGGACATCGTCGCCATCGCCCCGACCACGGACGGCAAGGGCTACTACCTCGTGGGGGCGGACGGTGGTTTCTTCACCTTCGGCGACGCCAAGTTCCACGGCTCGGTCCCTGGCCTTCGCATCCACGTACACGACGTGGTCGGCATGGTGTCTACTCCCGGAGGGGCGGGCTACATACTCGTCGGTGGCGACGGCGGCGTGTTCACCTTTGGCCAGAGCCGCTTCTACGGCTCGCTCCCCGGGATCGGGCGCCACGTCCACGACATCAAGGCCATCCTTCCCTCCACCACCGGCCGGGGTTACGTCCTGGTGGGGGCCGACGGAGGTGCCTTCGTGTTCGGCACCGGTGCCCACTTCCTCGGCTCGCTGCCCGGTGAAGGCATCCACGTGAACAATGTCGTAGGCCTGGCCTTGACCCCCGACGACGGTGGCTACTACATGGCCAGCTCCGACGGCCACGTGTATGCCTTTGGCAACGCCCAGGCCGGCCCCCAGCCAAGCGGGCTCAGCCAGAACCTCCCCGTGACCGCCATCGCCGGCACGTAGCCCGACAGCCACCCCAATGCCGGCAACCTCGATGGCCGGCTCCACCCGGGGCAACCGAACGAACAGCTGGGCCTAAGGGCCCGGCTGTTCGCGCGTCTGGCCGTCGGTTGGACAGGCCCACTCAGGCAAGCCCGAGCAGCAAACCGTTCAGGCGAGCACCTGGGCCAGACCGTCGAGTACCCGCTCGGCGAGGTCCTTCCGGCAGATGAGCAAGTCGGGCAACCATGGGTTGGCCTGGTTGTAACGCAGCGGTGACCCGTCGGTGCGCGATACGTGGAGCCCGGCGCTGGCAGCCACGGCCACCGGTGCCGCCGAATCCCACTCGTACTGGCCGCCGGCATGGAAGTAGATGTCTGCGTCGCCGAGGACCACAGCCATGGCCTTCGCCCCGGCACTGCCCATCGGCACCATCCGGGCGCCGAGCAGTTCAGAGAGGCGTTCGGCCGACTGCGGCGGCCGGGTACGGCTGACGACGACCCGTAGCTCCTCGTCGACAGAGGGGCGTGCCGGCGCCGACGGAGGGTTGCACGTGCTCAACACCAGCGAACGGGCAGGCAGCGCCACGGCACCGACGACGGCTTCGTGGGCGACCGACAGGGCCACGTGGACTGCCCAGTCGTCGCGGCCGGGTTCACCGAACTCCCGGGTCCCGTCCAGGGGGTCCACGATCCAGACCCGCTCGCGCCCCAGGCGCTCCGAGCTGTCCTTACCCTCCTCCGAGAGCAGACCATCGTCGGGGAACAACTCGGTTATCGCAGCGGCCAGCAACTCGTGCGAAGACTTGTCCCCCTGGTCTCGCGCCTGGTCGGCGGTGAGGTCGTCACCGATCCGCTTACGCAATGTGAGGAGAACCTCGCCGGCTTGGCGTGCCAACTCGGCGGCGCGGTCGTGGTCGGCCTGAGTGACCCTTGGGTGGCCGGAGCCCGTCATAGTCGTGCCTCCTCGTTTGCGATTTGAAGCTGACATGATATGAGGTCATGGCCCACGACATGGAACTGGCTTCCAGGGCCTGATCACTGCTCGCCGGCGCCCCTGATATTTCAGCAAGTCTGATGGAAATGGGTCGTCGCCGAATGGCCGGTTGGCTACGGGTGCCAGGCACCTCGCTAACCACGCGAGCCGACTTGCAGCGTTGGGTCGATATCGGCATAACGCTCGCACGCACATTGGCACCGAAGGACTGACGACCGGCGGTTCTTGTGGCAAAGTGCCCAGTCCGCATAAGGGCCGCGCCTGGTACGCTTGGCGAGCGAACGGGCGCGCTTACGCCCGTCATTTGAACACCGGCGACGCCCGAGCCTCGCTCG
>DASSZK010000068.1:0-8495 GCA_035702845.1 Acidimicrobiales bacterium | reverse complement strand
CTGGTCGTCTAGGCTCACTGATAGACCCTGCTGGATGGCGATCTGGGCCAGCATGGCCTGGCGGGAGTGGTGGCGTACGGTCTCGAAGCGCCTGGTCCCTCCCTCTAGGCCGGGCGGTAGGACGTTTTCCCACGTGTAGTGGTCAAGGGCGCAGGTAGTAAGGACCTCCACCTCGTGCCCCCGGGCGCCAAAACCCGCGGCCGCCTCGGCCATAAATGCTTCCGAGCCCCCGAGCACCCCGGGCCCGTAGCGCGGAGTGACGAAGGCCAGTCTCAAGCCAGGAAGCTCTCTACGGCTTCGAGGAATGCCTTGGACGTATTTTGCAGCGAAAAATGCTCAGCCCGCTTGCGCCCGGCGGCGCTCAGAGCCTCGCGGTCCATGTCGTGCACGGCATTGGCCACAGTCAAGGGGTCCTTGTCGTCGACTAGCACGCCGGCGCCTGCCAAGGTCTCAGGCACCGCGGTCGAGTTGTAAGCGACCACCGGCACACCCAGCTCCATCGCTTCGAGCACAGGTACGCAAAATCCTTCATGCTCGGACATGCACACGAAAACATCGGCCGCCGCCCAGTAGGCCAGCAGCTCGGCGTCGCTCACTGACCCCACCATCTCGAGGCTGTCGCCGAGCTCGAGCTCGCCGGCCAGGCGCTCGATGGCCAGGCGGTAGCGGGGCGAGGTGGCACCGCCGACCAGGGTGAGGCGGGCATAGGGGTCGTACAGGCGCCTGTAAACGGCAAAGGCGCCCACCACATCATGCTGGCACTTATTGGGGGCCACCCGGCCTACAAACAACCAGCGCATACCGCGGCGAGGCAACCGGTCGAGCAGAGCCTTATCCGGCACCCTGTGGTACTCCTCCAGATCCACCAAAAGGTTGCAGACCATGGTGTTGACATAGCCGAGCTCTCGTAGCTCGGCCTCGTTGTAGGCGGAATCGGCCATCGAGAACTGGGCGAAGGGGGCCAGCATCGCCAGTTCGGTGCGGGCGTCCTCCATCGCGTCTGCAATATGGGGTTCCCATCGGAGAAAATATCTACCCGGCGTAATATTGTGGTAATCGGTTATCACGCGCTCGCCGCGTACGGCCCGGTCCTTAATCCACTGCGACATCGCCGAGCTGGTCGAGGTGTGGAACAGCAGCACCCGGTCACCCCCAGGTGCGTCCTGGGTGTAGTGGCGAGCTTCAGTCTCCAGCGGGGAGAGGATGTGCTCAGCCCAGATGTCGGACTCGTAGCCGGCGTCACGAAGGATCCGGCGCGCCGTAAGGGTGTGGTTCCCGATGGCGTCGTGGGGGGCGAAACCGGGCAGGTACTGGTCCACTCTCATTGCGCCGCATCCTCCCGTTCGTCGCCTCCGGGCTGCCGGCCGGCTTCCAGGCGGGCCACCCGAGTCTCCAGCGCCTGGAGGCGGACAGCCACCTCGTCTACCTCGCCCTGGAGGATCTGGGTCTTGGCTGCCAGGGCGTCCGCCCAGTTGACCAGGGCGCCGCCAAACCCGCTCAACTGGTCCGCCAGGTACCGCAGGTACCAGCCCGACACCCGCTTGACACCGGTCTTGACCAGCTGGACCTCGCGCCGCGGGCTGGCCGTGGGGACATCGACGTCGAAGCGGGCCGCCGCCCGCAAGCCACCGAGCGCTCCTTCGAGGTCAGGGCCGGGGACGCCGAGGCGGCTCAGGCTCAGGCGCACCTTGGCGACGTACAGGTCGTCGGGCGAGTAGAGATCGTTAGCCATAGCGGCGCTTAGGCTACCCAGCAGACGGGTCGTTTGCCCAGCTGAGGTCGCTGGGGTGAGGGCGACTGCAGATCAGGGCCGCTCGCCCGGCCTCGCCGCCAGAGCATTCCACTAGTGAGAGGTTTGCGGGAATGCCAGAGCGGTCATGTGGATCCGGCGCATCGGTTTCATTTTTTGCGCCGCGCTTGCTGTATGGCGCGTAGATTCCCGTCGCGTCAATTTGCGCTGGTGCGGTAACACAACTAAACGGCCCCCGCCGTTCGCCAACGCCGATGCCGATTGGGATGCCGATTGCAATGCCGATTGCAATGCCGGGGATCGACCGAGTTGGCCCATATATACTGCTGAGGCTCCCGAGAAACGAGGTCCGCTTTACCGACGCTCGTTGCTCGTGCCTTCGCTCCAGTAGGCACAGCAAGCCCTCTTCGATGCGGCCTTCTGCCGGGAGCGACAGATGTCAGAAGAACCCGAATAGGGCGAACGCCTCTGGTGTTACCATTGCGACGCCAGGTTGGCCAGAGGAACCAAGGGAGCATGGGTACTCAAAAGGTATTAAAGGTACCGCGCCAAGCCGTACAGAGCACCCCGCCGCGCCGGAGCAAGGCCGCTCCGGGTACAGGGTCTGCCACGCCCCCCAACCAGCCGCTGGCGGGGCTCAGCATGAGCCAGGTCAACCGTATGGTCCAAACCATCAGCACGGTTACGGGGGCACCCGTGCAGCGCAACGGGCCGCCAAAGACGCCGCCGCCGCCAGTGCCTCTGGGTGGGCCGCCAAAGACGCCGCCGCCGCCAGTGCCGCTTGGCGCGCCGCCCAACAGGCCTGTACCCCTGGTCCCGACGACAACCCAGGTGCGGCCACCGGTACCCCCACGCTCGCGCAAGCCCGGGAACCGCCCACCCAACCAGCCACCGGCGCCCAAGCCCGGGGCCAGCACGGTTGTGATCGAGACGCAGCTCCGCAAAAAGGCGGGCGCCAACAAGTTCAAGCTCCAGCCAGGCAAGAAGCTCGCTGCCGGCAGCCTTGTCGACGTGGCGATATCTGCTGTCGAGAACGACGCCAAGGGCGTCCCCTACGTCCAGGTAATGAAGACGTTGAACCCCGATGGCACGCAAAAGGACGACCTGTCGGGCCAGGACGTTTGGGTCAAGCTCAACGCAGTCGGAGGCGGTGGCGCCAAGAGCAGGGTGGAGACATTCCAGACCCAGTCGAGCGCGCCTACGACCACTGGCGCACCCCAAAGCCTTACGGACCAAATCGAAAGCGACGACGGGGATGGGGGCGCAGGGGACTTCTTCGACGCCGGCAGTTCGATAACGACCGGGGTCAATTTCCCGTACGCGAACGCCTACGAGATGGACCAGATCCAGATCAACCAGGACCAGTCGCAGCTCACCGGGGTCAACCAGGAGCTGACAACCGATAAGAGCTCCCTTTACACCGACCTCGAGGCGTTCTACTCCCACCCCGACAGCCAGACTGCTCAACAGCTGGGTGCGAGCGCGACGAAGGTCGAGCAGGACCAACAGTCCCAAGACAAGCTCAACCAGCAGCTAACGAACCTCAACAACGACCAGAACACGCAAAGTACCGAAGGTGCGCCCTCGGCCATGGGCGGCGACATCCTGAGCTTGGGCAGCTCAGTGGCGTCGGTGGTCGACATAGCCATGAAACTGCGTGAGTGGGACAAGATGGACGGCTGGACCCGCGCCGACGCCGTGACCTCGCTGGTCGGGAGCGTGGCCGGTTTCGGTGCGACCGTTACGGACCTGCCAAATGAAGGCGAGTACCTGGCTGGGAACAGCCCCAGTACGGATGTGGGCGACGCCAGCACCTGGGGCAGCAGTGTCGGTGGGGGCTTCATCACTGCGGCCGTGGGCCTGTGGCAGGCCTTCCGGTCGTGGTGGGACGTCATCGCGACCTCCGGCAAAAAGGGAGGCGAGGCGATCGCCAAGGGGGTCGGCAAAGCCCTCTCTCAGACCCTGACAGTCGGCAAAGAGCTTATGAGCGCGGCCAAGACCCTGCTCGAGACCATTGGCCACAGTGTTGGTCACCTCCTGCAAGCCATCCCCGGCGTAGGCATCGCAATAAGCGGGCTCAAAGTCGTCATGCGAGCGTGGGACCTGGTCCGGGCGAGCATGAGCCAAGGCAACCTGCGCTCGGACAAGCAGGTGGCCAAGCTCCTGCTTGGCGGCAAGACCGGGGAAACCCTCAAAGGCAAAAAGCCGGATCCCTCCACGCTCGGCTCCGAACCGGACACCGTTAAGGTGAGGGACCGCATGGCCGGTCTCAAAGGCAAGGTCGACTGGTTGGCCGGCTACGAGGACTACACGATCCGCGAGTTCGCACAGGAACTGGGCGGCCTCGACCACCTGCCCACCAACGACGAAGTGGTCGAGGTCCTCTGGGGCCGCTACGACGACCACAAGTTCCACCAGCGCAACGCCACCAAAGAAGTCACCCGGGCGTCGATCGAGGTGGCGCAGGAAGTCACGACGATCGGCGGCGAGATCGCCACCCTCACCGGCGTCGGCGCCGTAGCCGGTGCCGCCATAAAAGGGAGCGTCTCCGGATGGAAGTCTCTTACCTCCGGCGTGCGGTGGCTGAAGCAGCTCATCCGCGACAAGGTGGGCGAACACCAGCGCGAAAAAGTAAAAGCCGGCAAGATCCAGCCTCAAGACGTAAAACACTTCTCGATGAAGCACTTCTTCACCGAGGGGGCTTCGAAGGCGATGCGTCCCGGCTACGACCCGAAGAGCGCAGCCGAAAAGAACAAGCGCTACACCGAAAAAGCCGTCAACCTCCTGAAGGAAATCTCGGGCGTGAAGAACAAGTTGCAGGCGACCACCGTGGCGAAGACGCTCGAAGACCTGCGCGTCGACGTCCGCGAACTGAAAAAGAGCAAAGATGTAAAGGAAGCCTTCAACGTCGTCGTGAAGGTGTTCAAGCGCAGGTGACGCCCGAGCATGGGGCGTCCGATCACAGCGAGGCACTCGAGAGCCTTGCGCAAGTGCTCGAAGAGCTCGGCTACCCCTCCCAGCGCCTCGACGTCCACCCCGAACTACCCCTGCCCACGCTGCTCGTGGCGGCCCCGGGCGATGAGGACGACGACGAGCCCGTTCTGTTCAATTTCATGTTCATGCCCATCGAAGGCACAGGCCTGGAGCACATCGACCTGTTACAGGTGTACTTCTCGCTGCTCGAAGGTGTCAGCGACGAGCGTCGGGACGACATAGCCCTGGTGGTCGCCGAGCTCAACGCCCAGCTCCCACTAGGCCAGCTCGGGTTCCAAGACGGCGAGGTGTCATTGCGCCACATGATGTTGCTCGAGCGGCACCAGGTGCCGAGCGAGGGCCTCGTGAAAGAGATGCTGGCCTTTTTGCTGCCTTTGCGCCACTTGCTGGCCGAGGCGGTGTCAGCAGTCGCGAGCGGTGAGAGCACCGTCGAGGCTGCCCTGGCTTCCCTGCCGTGACAACGAGCGCCGAGCACCGGCCCGGGTGGTCACACGCACAGTGGGCCGCCGGCGACAGCCCGTTCGTCATGCCCGAGTGGGCCGAACTGGCGGACGCACTACTGGCCAGGGAAGCGGCCCGGCGCCACCGCTCACCAGACACCGATCCCTTCTCCTCCATGCGGGTTACCCGAGCTGAGGTCGAAGCGGCCCTGGCCCACGACCGCCGCCCAGGCACGAATATGGACGGCACAAATATCACTGGGCCCGACGGCCGAGCCGAGGCGGCGTCCAAGGCCTTCCGGGCGAGCCTGGAGCAGGCAAACCTGTTGTCTTCGTTGCGTTTGTTAGCGGGTGCCGACGACGAAGACCTCGAAGTACTGGCCCTGCTCGTGGCGATCGAGATGGCGCCGCCCCGCCAGCGAGCCGTAGCTTACCTGCAGGACAACGTGGCTTTGACCCGGCCAACCCTGGCCACTTTGGCGGCACTTTTCCCCCCACCGCACCGCGGGGTGTGGGCCGTGTCTGCCACTAGCGCGCTCCATTGTGCGGCGCTGGTGGGAATCGACAACGAGGGGCCGTGGGGTAGCCGGGCGGTGTCCGTGCCATCGCCTGTCATATGGGCCCTCGCCGGCGACCCGTCCCCCGACCACGACCTGCCCCCCAGCGTGCGCTACATGCCCGGCCGAGGCCAGCGCGCCCCGGGTGGCGGTCTCGTTTTGATCACCGGGGCGGACCGCCAAAGCCGCCTTCAGGCGGCCGTGTCGGAACTGCCGGTGATGGGCCTGTTGGTGACACCCCCGCCCGAGGACGAGCCCGGATGGAAAGCATTGGTCCGCGAGGCCACGCTCGGCGGGGCAGCCGTCGTCATCGAGACGGACAAACCACTTTTGGCCGCCGGAGCGCACCATGTTGACCAAGCGCTGCACCTGTGGTGGGCGATAAGCAGCCCGAACGAACTGCCGCTGGAGAGCCTGCCGCAGCGCTCGTGGCGGGAAAGGCGCCTCGAGCCCTCCAAGGCGGGCCCGGCGGACTGGCAGCGCGCCCTCGGTTCGCAGGCACCGGAAGGCCTACGCCTGGACAGGGAAGAGCTACGCCTCCTGGCACTGGCCGCCAAGGGCCTGCAATGCGCCCCTGCGGCAGCCGTCGCCCGCGTGGCCGCCCCGCACCTGTCCACCCTGACTGTTCGGGTCAAACCGGAGCGGTCCTGGGAGGACCTCGTACTGCCTGCGGAGGACCTGGAAGCTGTCCGCGAGCTTGTCGCCCGCTACCGCCACCGCAATACGGTGTACGGGCCGTGGGGGTACAGGCCCCTGCCCTCGGCGGGGATCATCGGTATGTTCAGCGGGCCGTCGGGTACCGGCAAGACCTTGGCGGCCGAAGTGATCGCCCACAGTGTCGGCTGCGACCTGTTCAAGCTCGACCTGTCGAGCGTGGTCTCCAAGTACATAGGTGAAACCGAAAAGAACCTCGAGGCCATATTCCAAGCGGCGGAGACGGGCGAGGCAGTGCTTTTCTTCGACGAGGCCGACGCCATATTCGGGAAGCGCTCTGAGGTCAAAGATGCCCATGACCGCTACGCCAACGTGGAGGTCGCCTACCTCCTCCAACGCCTCGAACGCCACGACGGGCTGGTCCTGTTGGCGACCAACCTGGCCCAGAACATCGACCCGGCGTTTGAGCGGCGTATCCACGTGCACGTCCCGTTCCGGCTCCCTCAAGCCCCGGAGCGGTCCAAACTGTGGGCCAAGGCCTTCCCGCCCCAGAGCCCGGTCCAGGACCTGGATCTACCATGGCTGTCGAAATGGGAGATGACGGGCGGGATAATACATAACGTCTCCATGCGGGCGGCTTTTTTGGCGGCTGACGCCGGCACACCGATCTCGATGGCCGTGGTCGCGACCGCCATGTGGAAGGAGTTCCACAAGGCGGGGCGGCTTGTCTCGGCCAATGATTTCTCGCCCTACGACGTAAGCATCCCAACAGGCAACTAGTCGACGTCGGACGGCCGGCCCGGGCTACAGTTGCGCCAACAGTTCGCAACCCTTCGAGGCGCTAGTGACAGCTTCGCATTGCGGTGGCAGGGGCGGTTGGGGCCGTGTAGCGGCCGCCCTTGCTCTCGCGTTCACCACGCTGGCCCTGTGGGGCTCGTCGCCGGCAGGAGCCTCGCCCGTGGCTCGTCCCCTCTTTAGGGGACGTCCCCTCCATACCGGGGCAATTGGGCCCACAACCACGCCAATAAGCGTTGCACCGGGCGCCACGGTTGACGCTTTCGGGACCACCAGGACACTGGTCCCAGGGGACATCGGGTACCTGCGTGCCATCACGTGCCCCTCATCCCGGCTCTGCTATGCAGTCGGGCGTACAGGAAAAGCGCTTTCGAGCACCTCGGGCACATCGGCGCTCATTGTCACCTCCCGGCGGGGAGCTTCCGGACGCTGGCAGGTCACCCACGCCGTTGCCGCCTGGCGGTCGGTAGCCTCCCTCACGTCCATCAGTTGCACGAGCACAACGCAGTGCGTCGCAGTCGGCCTTAGCCCGCAAGGTGGTGGCGCGGCCGTGGTCACGGGCCCGGGGAGCGGGCCTGGCTGGCGCCAGATTGCCGCTCCGGCCGGGACCGATCCCATCGTCCCGCTGCTTTCAGTTAGCTGCACCGACCTGTACTGCATGGCTGTGGGGTCCACCTTCGCGACCCGGTGGAGAAGCCAGATATGGGTGACAACCCCACGCGGGCCCAGCATCCCTGCGGCGGGCTTGTCCAGCCTGCGATGGGTCGCAGTCGGCTCGCTGCCAATCGTAACGGTACAAGGCAAGACCTACGACCCATCGTTGCAAGCCGTCTCCTGTCCGCAGCGAGCCAACTGCTGGGCTGTAGGCGGAGGCGTCTTCCACACTTCGGACGGAGGTCGCCACTGGGGCAACGTGAGCCCTCCCCAATCGCAGGGGCACAGAGGCGGCAACGCCGTCGGTGCAGCCACTTACAGCGAACTCGACAGCGTGCAATTTTGGTCGAGCACCTCGGGCATTGTCGGTGGAGGTGACCAATGCGGCTCGTACCGTGCCTTCGTGTGCGAGGGTGCCGTGTTCACTACAGCGGACGCCGGGCGCTCCTGGCAGCAGTCTCAACCGGCTGCCACCATGCCCTTTATCGAGAGCCTGGCATGCGGCCCGGAGGGAAGGCCCTGCATCGCTACCGCCGAGAAGTACGCGGGCAGCCAATACGGCAACGCCAGTGGCCCGGTGGCGAGCGAAGTGCTGACATCGCCCGACGATCGCACCTGGACCGTCGGGCCGTTCGCGGACGGGTTGTCGAT
>DASSZK010000051.1:0-2876 GCA_035702845.1 Acidimicrobiales bacterium | reverse complement strand
CTCAAGTCTGTAGGCCGCGTCGTTGCCCTGCTTCGTGACCTTGAACACGTCGAACACCCGGCTGGAGAGGGTTTCCCAGGCTTCGGGCGGCCCTACTCCACCTCAGAACCGGTTGGGCCGCCAATACCGGTTGGCGACCTGGCCGCCCTCGTCGAGATCATGAACAGCTACCAACCAACGCTGTACTGGCTCCCCGAGAAGATCTTCGACGCCCCCGAGCTACCGGCGTGGCTGGACGAGGCGAGCCTGGATGTTCAGCTGTCGCCAACGGCCGCACATTCGATGCACCTCTGGGTCGATGAGAACCCCGGGCTGGGCCAGAGGGACCTGCACCTGTTCGTGACGTTCGGCGAAATTGAGCTCCAGGGTGCCGATGGGCGGCCGTGCACGATCGATGAGGTCGCAGATGCTGTCAGCTCCTGGTGGCACCGCATGGCGGCAGGTGCCACACGAGGCCAGTTCGGCGTGCTGCCAGCCGGGCCCCTGGAGGGATAGATCGGTGCCGCGCGGCCAAGACGGGCCGCCGCCAAGGGGCCAACGAGCCGAAAGCCGACACGGGACGCTGTACGTCCTAGAGGGCCCGCCGCCCCGCCAGCGCCTATCGCGAAGCGGTTGGGGTGGCGCAGCTTGAGCACCCCCGACGCCAGGAGTAAGAGCCGAGCTCAAGGACGGTGGCCGCGGGGTCCGGCACCCTGGTGCCCGTAGCCGTCGCCCGGGCGGGCGCGCGGACTGACTGGCCCCGGCGCCGTCAACCCAGAACCGGGCGGTTCGGCCACGATGGCCGAGCGACGGTGCCCTATTTCAGGGACGGCTCAGAACTGTCCCGCATAGCGTTCGAGCGAAACGGCGAGATCCTGGCCCTGGCGCTGAGCGGGAACATGGGAGCCTGGGGTATAGCGCGTCAGCGCCTTCGAACCCGGCGGTGCGCCTGTGCCTTCCTTCGAAGACGACTTTGGCGCCGCTCTGCAGAAGGCTGCACCGGCTGCCTTCGTCGCTGACATCGACGTACGAGCAAGCGGCTTTCTGCTCATCGGGACCGGCCAAGAGGTGCCGGTGACCGATGGATCGAGTCCTACGGCGACAGGTGAGGCCGTCGCCTTCGAGCCCAGTGGTTCGCTCGACACGAGTTTCGCCGACCATGGCGAAGTGCGTTTCCCCTCACCGATGAGCAACCCTGTCTGGGCTCTGCCGGCTCAAGAACCTAGCCCGCTCATGGGCGGTCATTCAGGTGTGGGCCGCCAACCACCCTCCCGAGATCGACTAGTACGGGCAGCCACCTGCATGACCGTCGCCTCGCTCTCGACATTCACCCTGGCAACGAGGACCGCACCAACGCGTACATGGCCGAGGGCGCTCGTCACCGTCATGGGGTACGTCGCACCCCGCACCCACGTGCCCCTGGAAGCCCCCAGGCCGCTACCGGCGGAGCGCTGGAGCCTTGACAACGGCGCCGTCCAGACGGCACCGAACACAGCTCGAGCCGAGGCGAAGTCGCGCTCTTACGACGTCCCTCTCTTCAACTGCCCCCAAGCCTTCTCGCTCACCAGCGCCCGGTTCGAGCAGAGGTGTGGCCAGTTCATCGTCGCCATCTATGGCAGTTTCGGGGGCAGCTCCTATGCCAGCCCTTCGTCGGCTTTGGCAGCTCTGTCGGCCACCCAAAAGGCCGCCGCCCGGCGTCCCGGCGGGTGCAGCGGCACCAAATACGTCCGGCTCCGAAGTGGTGCCGAAGCAGAGGTGTTCACCTCTAGGCCGACGGGGGCTAATTGCCTCGCCTACTGGGACCAGCGTGGCTGGGAGCTCGTCTTGACCGGTTTCTTTGCCTCTGTGAACGGTTGGGGCGCGTGGCCCGGTACCGCCGACCAGCTGGCTAGGTACGTGACAAAGCATGGGCTACCGGCGTCTCGCGGTCTGCTCTATTGCGACATCGCCGGGGACGGCTTGCCGACAACGCTCATCTGGGCCAATGGGGACCAGACCTACACCACGTCGATGTACCACAGCGCCATCGGGGCGATCGAGATGGCAGATGCCATGGCGCCCTACCCCGGCCCGAAGAAGGACAAATGAGTCCCCTGGGCATCCGGTCTCGCTGCAACCGATGGCGCCTGAGGCCCAGGCTCGTGGCTGTTCTGGCCGGGATTGGCGGGCCGCGACGGCCGAAGGCGTAAACGTCGACCCTGCTGCCCCAGGATCGGGAACTCCGTCTTGTTGCCCATTACGTCAAGCTGGACCAGCTCTCCGACCACGTGGACGGCCCACGGTGGTTCGACGAACCGGCTCCAGAGCTTTCGCCCGTCCTGTCCGATGCCGCCAGCTCGAGCTCAGCCGACATGGTTGCACACGCATGCGCTCGACCAGCGCCCACTGGCGCAAACGCTCGTGTGCTTGGGGAGAGCCCGGCCAGCCTGGCGCTCCGCGGACGCAGGTATAAGGACAATCGGCGTGTGAGGATTGTCGCCAGCGTGCTCCGGACCACGAGCGCGGAATCGGCGATATGGGCGATGCGCCCCCACGGAGGGTGGTTCCGATACTGGGGCCATGCTCGCAACCTCAGTTATGGCTGCCGTTAGGCGCCTGGCTGCTCAGAACCTACCCGACCGTAAGGATCCGCCAGGGAGGACCCTCCTCATCCTTCCGCGTGAAGACGGGCGGTACGAGACTTCCTACTGGGCCCCCGAGGAGCTCGCTGCCGCACGAAGGCGCCTCGAGGGCCTCACTTTCGTAAGCTCTCCTGAGCGGGGTGGTTACGAAACCGCAGAGGCCCAGGTAGGTGGCCTGAATGTCGGAGGGGAGCGGAGCCCTTGCACGCGTTTCGGGTGTCGCCGTGCACGGTCTTCGACCGGGCTGCTGAGCTTGCCGGGGCCGCGGGGAACGTC
>DASSZK010000028.1:0-2266 GCA_035702845.1 Acidimicrobiales bacterium | reverse complement strand
GCTGGATTTATGGTCATTGAGATCTCGGGGCCGTCCCAGGAGGCGGGGACAGACAGGTCTTTTTCATCAGAACTCAGGGTGATTGAGCCGGGAGCAAAGTTGACGACCACCGATGTGCCTGAGTCCCCCGCCAGGGCGCCGGCCAGTGAGCGGCGATCGGCGACGCAGCGGTGCCCAATGGCAAGCCCGTTCAGGACATGTTCGTAGTCGGGGAAGAGCCCATTGCGCTCGCCGATTTCCAGAGCGTGCCCGTCAAAGACGGCTCGCAGGTCGCCCCCGCAGCCCTGGCTAAGACTGACGGCGTCGACTCCGGCAAGCAATGAGCTGAGCTCGTCGACTTTTTCGAGGGGGATGAACCCTCGCAGGATGGCGCCCTGCGCGCCGGGAACGACCACAAGGTCACGGACCGCCAGACGGTAGCTGTCGGTGGCCACTAGGCGCAGGGACCCACCCCGTGCCTCGACCAGTACGCCGGCCAGGTCGGGCCGCAGCTCGGCCGGCGCGGCAGCGAAGCGAACCTCCCGCAGCCCGCCAATGAGGGCGCCGGCCTGGACCGTACAGCCCGGGACCTTGGAGAAGGGTGCCGGACCAGGCGGGGGTGGGGACCCTAGCGCCGCGTACACCTCCCCGAGGGCGCGGCGCAGAGCTTCGGCACGTTGTTCGAGCCGAGCTGCGTGAAGGTCCAGGAGTGCCTTGCGTTGCCCGGGGCTGGCGACCAGGAACTCACGAACATCTGCGACGGGCATCTCGGCGGCCCGCAACCTCTTCACGAGCAAGGCGTCTTCTACCTGGGTGAGCGCGTAGTAGCGGTAGCCGCTCGATCCGTCCACCGCCACCGGCCGGAGCAGCCCGCAGTCGTCGTAGAAACGCAGCGCGCTACGCGATAGACCGCACTGCTGTGCCAGTGCTCCGATCGTCACGAGATCGTCCATGCACCAAGCAAACAGGTTCAACCAAGCTGAATGTCAAGCCGGCCGAGGTCACGCGCAGGGACAGGGCGCCTGGCAACGAGATGTCCGATCCGTTCAAGACGCCCGAGACCTCGTTCGTTAGCGTTCCTCTTATGAAGCTGAAGCCTGCCCTCGTAGAACTGGTCGTCGCCGACATGGCCGCCACCCTGGCCTTTTACCGGCGCCTCGGTCTCGAGATCCCCGCCGCCGCTGGCACCGAGGACCACGTGGACATCGAACTGGCAGGCAACATGCGCATCGCCTTCGATACCCAGGCCGTCATCCGCTCGATCGACCCCGAGTGGAGGTTGCCCGAAGGCGGTCACAGGGTCGCCCTTGCATTCGATTGCGGTACGGTCGAACAGGTGGATGCGGCGTGGGCCGAACTCACCGCTGCCGGGTACCAGGGGCACCTGGCGCCGTGGGATGCAGTCTGGGGTATGCGCTATGCCGTCGTACGCGACCCTGACGGCACTCCGGTCGACCTCTTTGCCAAGCTACCCGGCTGACTCGGTGAGGAGGACTGTGAGGGTCGTCCCCGCGAGGTCGCGGACTTCCCGGGACAAATGGGCCTGGTCGGCGAAACCATTTGTCGCCGCGGCGTGGGCGAGCGACGTGCCCCGCCGGGCGTCCGCCAGCGTTCTGCCCAGACGAAGGACGCGGGTCAAATGCTGAGGGCCGTAGCCAAAGAGTGCTGAGCAGCGGCGATCAAGCTGGCGGGTGCTGTAACCCGCCGTCTCGGCCATAGCGCTAACCGGTGTGCCTGCGGCTGCCATGCAAAAGAGGGCGGTCCCTAGTTGCGGCGGCTCAACGTCGGCTGCTCTTACCGCCAGCCAGCGCTCCATGGCGCCTACTGGGTCCTCTTGCACCTGCTCGCGCAGGGCGCGTTCGTCGGCACCTGACCATATCTCGTTCAACGCAGGGCTCTGGTCCCGGACCGCGTCCGCCGGCACACGAAGCAGGTGCGGGCCGAGGCCTCCGGAGAAGCGGAGACCTATGTAGCTCGACCCGGGCCGGGACATGTGCCATCGAGCTCTGGTGTCAGGTCCGGCCACGAACAACCGGGCGCCGTCCCAGATGAGGTCCATGCACCCGTCGGGAAGGATCCTTATGCTGGATGTCGAGCGCGAGGGTTCTCGTTGCCACAGGACGGCCCCCGCCATCACCGATGCGCGCTCGCGGTACGCCACCGACCCATTATGCCTTTGGGCACTTTGCGCCGGCCCCCGTACGTTCGCATTTTGTGCTGGGGCGCCGGCCCACGGAACCGAACCGGGCCCCGCCGAGTCAATCCCGTGTGGGACCAGGCAAGCACA
>DASSZK010000070.1:0-6858 GCA_035702845.1 Acidimicrobiales bacterium | reverse complement strand
TACAGGCAAGCCGGTGGTGCTGTTGAGCCACCGCGTGGAAGGTATGGCGTTGCCTACGGTATGCCCGGACAACCGGCTCGGCACCCGGGAGGCAGTGAGCCACCTGATCGCTCACGGGCACGAGCGGGTGGCCTTCGTTGGCAACGTGGCCCAGTACGACCTTCGCCAAAGGTTTCTCGGTTACCAGGACGCCTTGCGCGAAGTGGGTATCGAACCTGATCCCGAACTGTTCTTCGCCGTGGACAACAACCACGAAGGGGGGGGCCGGGACGCGGGAGCGCGATTGCTCGCCAACCGGCGAGGGTGTACCGCCCTGCTTGCCGCCACCGACTACACCGCCATGGGAGTGATGCAGGTCATGGCTGAGGGAGGGGTCCCGGTGCCCGGAGACCTGGCCGTCGTCGGTTTCGACGACATGCCCCGAGCTGCGGTCGTGTCTCCATCGCTGACGACGGTGAACCAGAACTTCGATGCCATCGGGTCTGAGGCTGTGGCCTTGGTCGAAAGGATGCTGGCAGGCGTGGCCGTTCCGGCAGGTGAGCACGAAGTGGCGACATCGCTCGTGTTGCGCGAGAGCTGTGGCTGCATCGAGGTCGCTCTACCAAAGACCGCTCCGGGCACTGATATGCCCCCCGTGCAAAGTTTTGTCCACAATGCCCTCGCCTTGGTCTCGGGCGCTCCCCAGCCCAGGGCCGGGAACCGTCAGGGGCGGCCACTGAGCGCCACAATGCTGCCCCAGCCGGCAACGCGCCCCCGACCTCAGGTGCAACAAGTCGCGGCCGCCATGGCTGCCGTTTTCGCGGACGCCCTGCGCAGCGCCCCAGGCCCAGCTCAGTTGTTGGCCTTGGAGCAAATGGCTCAGCAGTTCTACGACGCTTGCCCCGGTCCGTCGGTCTTTGGCCTCCTCACACTGGCGCAGCGACTGGCTCGTGAACTTGGAAGGGGCATGGGGGCTCAGGCTCCTGCCAAAACCCTCGAGACGCTGGCCGAGCGCTTGGATGCCTGCGTGCAGCAAATCGGGGTAGGGCTGTCGCGGGCGGCGCTGCTCGAGCAGGTGGAGTTGAACAACACGTTCCGCAATGCTGTGTGGAACCAGTACGACATAAGCCTGGACTTGCTGCGCAGCCACGAGTACGACCCGCGCTCTCTCGCCTGGATGCGTCGCACTCTGATACGGATGGCCGTGCTCGCCCTCTGGGAGGGTGACGGCGGCGTCGGTGGCCGCCAGCTGGAGATGAGCGGCCTGTATGACGCAGAGCCCCCCGAGCGCCCCACCGAGCAGGAGCCCCTGACCTTTACGGCGTGGCAACCTCCCGGCACCTTCCCGTTGGCTCAGTTCCCGCCCGTCGCTTTGCTGGACCTGGCTGCCAGTGGTCCCCAGGGCACCTTGGCGCTGGTACTGCCGGTGCGCACGGCAGCCTCGGACTGGGGCTTCCTCGGTCTCGTAGTGCCGCCGGGGACAATTGTCAGCGACCAGGAGAGCTACTTCCAATGGTCGGCTTTGCTCAGCCAAGCCCTCGATTACGAAGCAGTCACAGCTTCCGTTCGGCGCACGAACGCCGAGCTGGCCGAATCCTTTCGCCGGGAGCAAGAGATGGCGGCGATCGTGCGGCGAAGCGAGGAGCGATATGCACTCGCGTCTCGCGCCGTCAACGATGGCCTTTGGGATTGGGACGTGGCGACGGGCACCGTTTACTACTCGGCCCGGTGGAAGCAGTTGTTCGGTTATGGCCCTCAGGAGATAGGCGATGCTCCCGGCGAGTGGTTGGACAGGGCCCATCCCGAGGATAGGGAGGGTCTCGTCAGCGTCATCGACGGGCATCTGCGGGGTGAGTTCTCCGGGTCTTTCGAAGTAGAGCACCGGGTTCGCGCCGCTGACGGGTCCTACCGATGGGCGCTGTGCCGCGGTTTGAGTATCCCCGAAGAGGGGCCGGTCAGCCGGCTGGTTGGCTCATTAAGCGATATCACGGAGCGCAAATCATTGGAGGAGCGACTGGCGCACCAGGCGCTTTACGACGCTTTGACCGGGCTGCCCAACCGGGTCCTGTTCCTCGAACGGCTTTCTCAGGCGATTGCAACTTGGACCGATAGCGAGGCGCCCAGCGCGTCTGATGGCCGGGCCCCTTCGCAGAGCGCGGAACTTGGCCAGCATGAGCCGGCATACCACTACGCCGTGCTATGGCTCGATCTCGACGGCTTCAAGGTGATAAATGACAGCCTGGGCCACCTCGCCGGCGACAAGTTGCTGGTGGAAGTGGCGCACCGGATCTCGTCGCAGCTGCGAGCAGGCGATATGGCGGCGCGCTTTGGCGGTGACGAGTTTGCCGTGCTGCTCTCGGACCTGAACGACCTGATAGTTGTGGACGGCATCGTGGCCCGGCTCCAGGAACGCTTGAGCGAGCCTTTCGAAGTGAGCGGCCAGGCCGTCGTGATCACGGCGAGCATCGGCATAGCGACGAGCTCGAGCGGCTATCGCGGCTCTGAAGAGGTGCTGCGCGACGCCGATATCGCCATGTACGAGGCGAAGTCCGGAGGGCGCGCCGGAGCCAAGACGTTCGAACAGTCCATGTACCTCGGGGCGATGTCTCGGATGCACACTGAGACAGCGCTGCGCCATGCCATCGACAATGACGAGCTCGAGCTGCACTATCAGCCAATCGTGATGTTGGAGGACGGCCGCCTGCACGGGGTTGAGGTGTTGGTGCGCTGGCGTCACCCTCAGCGTGGCCTCGCCGGCCCGGGCGAGTTCCTGCCGGTTGCCGAGGAGTCGGGTCTTATTATCCCTTTGGGTCGTTGGGTGCAGTACCAGACGTGCGCTCAGTTATCGCGCTGGAAGGCTGCCGGCATAGTGCCGGACCAACTGCGTGCCAGCATCAATGTGTCTCATCGCGAGTTCTGGTCCCCGCGCTTTTTGGACCAACTGGACGAGGTGCTTGCTGCGACCGGTGCGTCGGCACACTGGCTCACCATCGAGATAACCGAGGGTGTCGTTATGCAAGATATCGACAAGGCACTCGGTGTGCTGGGCGAGCTTCGGGCAAGGCAGGCCCATATACATATCGATGATTTCGGCACGGGGTACTCGTCGCTTGGAGCTGTCCACACGTTGCCCGTGGACGGGTTGAAGATCGACAAGAGCTTCGTCGCCCGCCTCGAGGACGAGGGTGCGGCGGAACTGGTGCGGGCCATCTTGCAATTTGGCCGCAAGCTCGGTGTCGACGTCATCGCCGAGGGTATCGAGACGCCCCAGCAGCAGCTCCGCCTGCGCGAGCTTGGTTGCCAGCTCGGCCAGGGCTATTGGTTCTGCGTTCCCGTGCCTGCCGGGCGCTTCAAGAAGGCGCTGGCCAAACATCCGGTGGCGGCCGTCACGCCGCCCGCAGGCCACGCATCTTCAGCACGCCCGGGGCCGGTAACCGGCGTGGTTACGACATCGAGGTCCTGATAGGGGGCGCCGGCGGTCGCCTCTGTTGTCACTGTTGCCAGTGATGCTGGTGTTAGCCTCGAAGTTGCTGTGGCAACCAAGACGATGCACAAAGCGCCTCCTGCAGCGGCTACCAGGCGTGAGGCAGGCCAACCGGCACGGGTTTCGCGCACTGGCACCCGATCGAGGGACAACCGTGCGAGAGGCAACAACGCAAGAGACAGCGGCGCAAGAGGCAGGAGGGCTAAGGGCTTGAGCAGCCCTCGGGGCGGCGCCCAGGAGCGGGGCCCGCGCTGGCGCCACGGGTTGAGCGAGCTGCTTGCCGACCAATCGGATGATCTTTGGGGTCTGGGTTTTTTGGTCGTTGCTCTGTTGGTCGGTCTGGGTGTGTACGTGGACGTGATCGGTCCCGCCGGCCGGGCCCTGCGCAGCGCCAGCGCAGATGTCTTCGGCATCGTGCGCTTTTTCGTTCCCTTGGCCTTTGCGACGCTCGGTTGCTACCTGTTGCTGCGCCACGAGCGCTCGCAACCGGGGCGGGTCGCTGTCGGCCTCGGGCTGGCTCTCCTCAGCCTGTCCGGCCTCGCGGACATCGCGTTCGCGCCGTCTTCGCTGCACATCGGTCTGCGCGCCATGGGGCGTGCCGGAGGTGCTCTCGGCGCCCTGGAGGGCGTCCCGCTACGCGCCGCTTTGGCTGGATGGGGTGCCGGCCTGGTGTTACTGACGTTGCTTTTTGTGAGCGTGCTTATCATCACGGCCACGCCCGTGAGAGTTGTGGCAGGTGGCGCCCGCAGAGGCCTGCTCGTTTGCGGCCGTGGCCTGGTTTGGGCGAGGGACAGAGCAGGTGACGCGCTGCATGGGGGCGAGAAGATGGACGCAGCCGCTCGTCACCCGAGTGTGCGCGGGCCGGGCACGGCTCGGCGCTCCAGCTTGCGAGCGAGGCGGCCACCCCCGCCGTCGGGACCTTTAGCTGAGGCCGGCGAAGCTGAGATGGCGCGGCTGGCGGAAGCCCAACGCGTTCGCAGGGGCGGCTCGAGCGCGGGCGAGTTCGCATGGGCGGGTCTCGCTGCCGAAACCGGCGTCGCTACGACGCCAGGCGATGGCGACGATGGGTCGTCCGGTCCGAGGCCGGGCGCTGCCGCCCGCAAATCCGATGCCGGCGTTGGGTCGGCGAGCGACCAGCCTGACGGTGCCCCACCAGACGGGGGCGCCATAGAAGCGGCCGGTCTGGGGGTGTCGCGAGCGGAGATAGCCATAAGCGGCCTCGCCGCCTCGACAAAGGGCGAACAACTAGCCATCGATCTGCCCGTACCCCGCCAAGCGGCGCCCTGGCGCCTACCGCCCATGCCGCTTTTGCGGCGGAGCAAGCAAGCAGAAGTGGATCGCACTCAGGTGGAGATCCTGGGCCAGACCCTGGAAGGTGCGCTCGCCGCGCACGGTGTCGAGACCAGGGTGGTCGGTGCAACAGTCGGCCCGAGCGTGACCCGCTATGAGCTCGAGCTCGGTCCGGGCGTGAAGGTGCAAAGAGTCCTGGCCCTGCAAAAAGACATTGCCTATGCAATGGCCGCCGCCGAGGTCCGCATCCTGGCGCCGATCCCTGGGCGCTCAGCCATCGGTGTCGAGGTGCCCAACCGTCAGCGACAAGTGGTAACTCTGGGGGACATTCTCTCGTCGCCAGAGGCCGCTGCGGCTCGCCACCCCCTGGAAGTTGCCGCCGGGCGCGACATTTACGGTCGTCCGGTCCTTGTCAACCTGGCCGAGATGCCTCACCTGCTCATCGCGGGCGCCACCGGGTCCGGGAAGTCGTCATGCATCAATTCGATGCTGACATCGGTCCTCATGCGGGCCACACCAGACCAGGTCAGGCTGATACTGGTTGACCCCAAGCGTGTGGAGTTGGGCGCCTACTCCGGACTGCCGCATCTGTTGACGGCAGTTGTGACCAACCCCAAGAAGGCAGCGAACGCCCTCCAGTGGGCTGTCAGGGAAATGGAGCGTCGTTACGACCTGCTTGCTGAGGCCGGAATGCGTGACATCACCGGCTATAACGCCGCCTACGACCGGGGCGATTTCCGGGAGCTCAACGAGGAGCTCGCTCGTAGTGCAGGGTTCTCGGCCGGTGGCCCATATACCGGCCCCACCCGGGCTGAGGCGGCTGGTGCCGCCAGCGTCGGCTCGGCGAGCCGCACAAACGAGTACGGGAGCGACGTCGACGATATGGGCGACAGCGCTGACTGGCCCGGCGAGGTGCAACTCAGCGGGCCGAGCGCGCTCGGGGCCGCGGTTCGTGAGATCACGGGCCCTCGAGCTGGGGCCTTTGAGGCGGGCGCCGACGGGCTTGGGCCCGACCAGTCGGCGGTCGACCGGTTGGGGTTGGCGCCGGGCGGTGCTCCTGAGGGTTCGGACCAGACCCGGCCGTTGCTCGTCGGGGACATCCCTGAGCGTTATTCGCGGCTCCCGTTCATTTTGGTTGTGGTGGACGAGCTGAACGACTTGATGATGGTCGCCGCCCGCGACGTAGAGGAGTCGATCTGCCGCATCGCGCAGATGGCCCGAGCTGTTGGCATCCATTTGGTTTTGGCCACCCAACGGCCCTCTGTCGACGTCATCACCGGCCTCATAAAGGCGAACGTGCCCTCACGCATGGCCTTCGCCGTGTCTTCGCTGGCAGATAGCCGCGTCGTCCTCGATCAACCCGGTGCAGAGCGGCTGATCGGCAAGGGCGACATGCTGATGGTGACGGCGTCTTCGAGCCTGGCCCAGCGTCTGCAGGGCCCTTGGGTCGACGAGGAAGACGTGCGAAAGGTGGTCGCCCACTGGCGGCGCCAATCCGGGCCGAGTTACGTCGAAGGTGTCGAAGGAGCCGACGCACCGGGGGGGGCGGGTAGTGCTGGCGACCCCGGTGATGACGACGACCTGCTCGAGGAGGCTATGGAGCTGGTCGTGCGGAGCCAACTGGGCAGCACGTCCATGCTGCAGCGCAAGTTGAGGGTCGGCTTTGCAAGAGCTGGGCGGCTGATGGACTTGTTGGAACAGCGCGGGGTGGTCGGTCCCTCAGAGGGGTCCAAGGCCCGTGCCGTCCTGATGACGGTTGAGGAGCTCGAGGAGCGCGGCCGCTAACATCTGGCGCCAAGTGCGACGCATTGCCAGAACTCCCGCATCCTCTGCCAACCTGGGCCCGGGCTTCGACGCCCTTGCCGTCGCGCTTAGCCTCCACATCGAGGTCGAAGTGGCCGAGCGCCCTGGTGGCCTGGTCGTGCGGGCTGAGGGAGAGGGGGCCCACCTAGCCACCGGTGAGTCGCACTTGGCGGCTCGCGTCGTGCGAGAGGTCCTGGGGCACGAGGACTTCGAAGTCACCGTCCGCTCTGACATACCGGTAGCTCGGGGGCTGGGGTCTTCGGCGGCCCTGGCGGTCGCAGCGTCGGCCGCTGCCGGAGCCA
>DASSZK010000364.1:0-5209 GCA_035702845.1 Acidimicrobiales bacterium | reverse complement strand
CCTGGCAAGCGCCAGCTCTGCCAACCTGCATGTAACCCAGGTCTTGCCTATCTCAGTCCCTGAGCCCGCCACAACGACGAGGCGCCGTGGCCCGACGGAGGGCGAAGATCCGACTGACGTCATGGCTTTTGCACCGGCACCAAGTCAGGGAGCCGCTCCAAGGCGAGAACGCCCACCAGTAGGACGAGCGAGGTCACTGTGAGGGCCGGCCCGAACTCACCCAGGCCATGGTCCTGGAAGATCCACCCGAACACGGCCGAAAGGATCGAGCCCCCTATGCCGGCGGCGCCGACCTGCCACCCGATCACGTGGGCCGACAGTTCCTCTCCCACGCGGCGCGGCGTCAGGACCATCAGCGCCGGGAAGACACCGGCAAAGGCCCCCCCGATCAGGACCAGACCGAGCAGCGGCACCACGGTGCCCGGCCGCCACCACACGAGAACGGCTCCCGCCACCGCCGCCACACAACCCCAGCGCACGATGCCCACGGGGCTCAGCTGGCGTCGCGGCAGTGCGAGCACGAAACGTCCCAGCGTCAAAGCACCCCAAAAACCAAAGGTGGCGACACCAGTGGCGCCTGCTCCCATGTGCAACAGCCCCCGGTCAAAACTTGGCTCCCACTGCCCCGCCGAAGCTTCGACTCCCACGTACAACATGAAAACGATAAGCCCTATGGCAACAGCGAACACCACCCGCAACCGCGAAGGTGAAACGGAGGCGGCCGGTGCAAGCCGGCGGGAGGCGGCCGGAGCCTCGACGAGGCCAGTTGTCTCTTGATAGGTCACATCTTGGCCAGTCACTGCCGGCGTGGGGGTAGCCGGGGCCCGGCGCCGCCCCACCCACCACCAGCCCGCGGCCAAAAGGATTTCTACCGCAAGGGCAACGATGTACGAGGCTCGCCATGAGCCGGACAGCAGCGCCGCGGTGACAACGAGGGGACCTATCGTCGTGCCGACCCCGTAGCACCCGTGCAAGAGGTTGAGCAGCCGGTTGCGACGGGCAAGCGCTACGGAAGTGTTCACCGAACCATCGATCAGGCCCGCGGCAACACCGATGGCCACACCGGCGACTACCAGGGCCCAGAACGCCGGGGCCACGGCGATCCCGACGGCCCCGAGCGCCCCGGCGAGGGCCCCGGTGATCAAACTGGTCCGGAAGCCAAAGCGCTTCAGCAACAAACCGACAATGAGCGAACTCGCAAGTGCGCCCAAGGTGCCGACCAGCAGCACGATGCCGAGATCGGCGAGAGGCGCGTCAAAGGAGCGGCGCATGGCGGGCCATGCCGTGCCGATCATGCCGTCCGGCAAACCCAATGCAACGAAGGCGTACATGGAAAGCCCGTCAACTAGCAACGTGCTCGGGGCGCTGCTTTTAGTAGAGGTGCTCGCTTGGGCTCGCTGACACGTCACGCCGGGGACATGGGCAAGCTGAGCAACTGCGCCTGCAAACCATCTGCACCGCCGGCCACCACCAGTACGTCGCCCGCCGTAGCCGAGCGCACGGCATAGCCAAGGCCGAACCAACGCCCAGAGGGCGAGATGGCCACGCTCGTAACCCGGCCGACGGGCTTGGCCGCCGGTACACCCCCAGCCGCTGCTCCCTGACTTTCAGCCCCGGCAGAGCCTTCGGCACGGGCAGAGCCTTCGGCACCGGCAGAGCCCTCAACGCCCGCGCGGGTTAGGACGTCGCCGGGCGCAGGCGCCCCGGCCGCACTGAACGCCAAACCGTACAGGCGCCGGGGCACGTTGTTGCCCCGGGAATCAACCCGGGCAACGAGCTCTTGCCCTGTGTAACAACCCTTCGTAAAGCTGACCGATTCTCCCACCAAGTGCGCCTCGGCGGGGATCGTGGAACTGTCTAGCTCGGAGCCATGCCTGGGGAAACCGGCCAGCACGCGCGCCAGTTCCAACTCCTCAGGGAGCGCCAGCACCACGCCGTCCCCTAGCTCAGAGCCGGTGGGGAGGGCTCCCTCGGGGCCGAGGATGTCGTACCCGCGCCAACCGTTCCACGAGAAACCGGCCACCGTGCAGCCTTCGGGGAGCGCGCTCGGGACTACCAGGGCATAGGAGCCACCGGCCGCCGCTTGTTGAGCGCCGGCGTCCCCGGGCCCAGTTGGCGCCCCGGGCCCGGCAACAGTGGGCGCGCCAAGGGGGCTACGTACCGCCAGCGCTCCCCAGCCCGGCATCTGCTCGACAACAGCCTTGGTCCTCAACAGGAACCGCTGGAGCCGTGTGGCCAGAGCTCCACCCGTCCCGGCGTCGCTGTCGAGCAGGAACCTGTCGTCAGCCAGGCGCGTGAGCCGGGCGAAGACGTCCAGCTTGCCCTGGGGCTGGAGGACGAGCGTCCACGCCGACGCGCCGAGCGCCAACTTGGAGACGTCCTGGCTCAACTGGCCCTGCAGGTAGCGCTCGGCGTCGGGGCCGTGCACCGATACAGCGTCACGGCCCCAGGCGACAGCGATCGGCCGCTCGCCTTCAGGCACCTGCGGTCCCATTGGCTGTTGCCTTGGCCGCCCTGGCTCCCGCAATGCGTCGTGCCCCAGGCACAGCAGCCAGCAAGGCCGCCGCCTTGTTCCGGCACTCCAGGTCCTCGGTCTCGGCCACACTGTCGGCCACGATGCCGGCGCCGGCCTGGACGCTCGCCTTGCCATCAGGGCCCACGAGCATCGTCCGGATGGCGATCGCCGTGTCGACGTTGCCGGAGAAATCGAGGTAGCCGACGATACCGGCGTACGGGCCGCGCCGTGCCGGCTCCAGTTCGTCAATGATCTGCATCGCTCTCACCTTGGGCGCGCCCGACACGGTACCGGCGGGCAACGTCGCCCGCAGGACGTCCACGGGACCGAGCCCGTCCCTCAACTTGCCAGAGACCTGCGACGTCATATGCATCACGTGGCTGTAGCGCTCGAGCGTCATCAGCTCGTCCACGGTCTCGGTGCCGAACTCGACGACGCGCCCGACGTCGTTGCGAGCCAGGTCCACCAACATGACGTGCTCGGCCCGTTCCTTGGGGTGCTCGGTCAGCTCTGCTGCGAGGCGGCGGTCGTCGGCGTCGGTGCGCCCCCGCCGGCGGGTCCCGGCGATAGGCCTGGAGATGACGCGCCCGTCACGCACACGCACCATCGGCTCGGGAGACGAACCGACTACCGAAAGCTCGGGGTACTGCAACAGGTACATGTAAGGGCTCGGGTTCACTTGGCGCAACGACCGGTACAGGTCAAGAGGCTTCGCCTGCAGATCCACCTCGAAGCGCTGTGCCAGCACTACTTGGAAGATGTCGCCGGCATATATGTACTCGCGAGCCGCCTCGACCGCAGAGGCGTACATCTCGGGGGACGTCCTGCGGGCAAACGCGGGCACATCGTCCTCGCGCCTGGGAGGCTCGATGACGGGCTCGTCGATAGGCCGCGCCCCCAGCGCGGCCAGTTCGTCCAAACTGTCAATGGCGGCCTCGTAAAGCTCGTGCAGTTGCGCATCCGTGGCGTCCGCCGGCACGGTTACCGCCTCCACCAGGGTGACGCGCTGGCGCCAAGCGTCGTAGGCGGCGATCTGGCCGACCACGCAGACGATCGCGTCGGGGTAACCGAGCTCGTCGGGAGGCGAGCCGGGCAGGCGCTCGACCTCGCGCACCACGTCATAACCGAGGTAACCGACCAGCCCTCCATTGAGCGGAGGCAGCCCCTCCAGGGCGGGGGCGCGGTAATGGGCCAGCAATGCCTCAATGGCGCAGAGCACCCCGCCTGCTGGATCCACGGGCACTGGCAGCTCACCGTCAACCGAAAGCCGGCCGCCACGAAGGCGGAGCGTTGCCGTGGGCCGGCGCCCGATGAAAGACCACCGGCCCCAGGTGCCGGCGTGCTCGACAGACTCGAGCAGGAAACCGGCCCCGTCGCCCACGAGTCGGGCAAACGCAGCGACCGGCGTCGTCATGTCCGCCAGGATCTGGCGCCAGACGGGCACGACGTTGTACCGGCGAGCCAAGGAGACAAACTCTTCACGCCCCGGCGATACCCGGGGGTCGCGACCGAGGGCCGTTGTCATCGCCGGCCCCCTTCAGGCTCGTCGCCGCTGACCTCGGGGACCGCCGGGGCGATGGTGGCCGCAGCCCCAGTCCCCACAGCCCCAGTCCCCGCAGCCCCAGTCCCCGCAGCCCCAGTCCCAGCAGCCCCAGTCCCAGCCCCCGCAACGTTGCCGAAACGGCGAAAAAAGCATGTCCGCTTACCGGTGTGGCACGCGCCTTTACCCTCCTGGTCCACCAGGAACAACAGCGTGTCGCCGTCACAGTCGTACCAGGCCTCCCGGACCCACTGGCGGTCGCCGGAGGTATCACCTTTGCGCCAGCGCTCCTTTCGGCTGCGCGACCAAAAGACGGTGCGACCAGTGTCGAGGGTCTCTTTCAGGGCCGCCTCGTTCATCCAACCAAGCATCAGGACTTGGCCGGTCCCCGCTTCCTGCACTATGGCCGGCACCAGGCCGTCAGCGTTGTAACGGACCTCGGCGAGTTGTCCAGGAAGGGCGTCGACGGGCGTGGCGGGGCTGCTGACGGGCATCGCCCCATGCTACTTAGGGCGCCGGACGGCCAGTTCAGCCTCCGGCTGTGCCAGTTCAGCCTCCAGCCATTGCCCCGACCACGACGAACGGTTCGCGCCCTTCAAGCACGGCCGCGGGCAACAGGGAAGCCGGTGCCTCGTTGGACAGGTCTTCCTCGCCGACATAGAACCGGATAAAAGGACGGCGACGGCCCGTCGACGAGTCCCTCACCGTGTTGCGCAACACAGGCAGCGCCGACTCCAGCGCAGCAAGGACCCCGGCCTGGGTGACAGGGCCGTGAACGGTCACGGGTACCTCGGCATGGCAGTGGGCCAACTGCTGGAGCTGCGCGGGCAGACGCACGCGGACAACGGTCCCTCGTGCCGCACCCTCTCTCACGACAGGGTCTGCACCTCTACCGAGAGCACGGCCGGGAGGTTCTCAGCCACGGCGGCCCACGAGTCCCCCGAGTCGGCCGATGCATAGACCTGCCCACCCGTCGTACCGAAGTACACCCCGCAGCTGTCGAGCGTGTCGACGTCCATCGCGTCCCGCAGTACGTCGACATAGCAATGCTCCTGAGGCAGCCCGTTAGTCAGCGGCTCCCACTCCCCGCCACCGGTACGGCTGCGGTACACACGCAGCTTGCCCTCCGGCGGGTAGTGCTCGGAGTCGCTCTT
>DASSZK010000333.1:0-8123 GCA_035702845.1 Acidimicrobiales bacterium | reverse complement strand
CCGCCCAGTTTTCCATCGACGGAGAGATCTTCTGAGCGATGCTTTCCAACGGTCCAACGCAGGAAGGAACATGCTGCGCCGAGAAGACCGTCCCGAGCAAATACTAAGACAACGAGGAGTATGAACCCAACCAGTATGTCTCTGTTTGTTTGGCTCATTTGTAGCGACTGGGTCGTACCCCACAGAACGGCTGAGCCTAAGATAGCTCCTGCCAGATGTCGATAGCCGCCGGCGAGCGCGAGCGCAACCATGATCACACCGAGTACGGGATCATACGTGTTGGGGGCGACATAGGACTGGCTCATGGAGGCGAGGGCACCCCCCAGGCCACCGAGTCCTCCCGCAAGGGCGACCCATCCCACCCGCATTAGAGGTACCGGAATACCTATGAGCGACGCGGCAAATGGATTGAACCGCACATTCACTGCTGCGCGTCCGAATGACGAGCGAACGACAATCGCTAGCACTACGAGCACAGCGCAGGCCACTATCAGGTTTACGACATAGGCATTCTGGGGAACGTTCATCTTTAGACCGAACACCGAGGAGATCGGCAACGTGCGCCCGACATCGCCGCCGCTCCAAGATGCCATCGTCGGACTCTCAACTAGATTCTGGGCTAGAAAGGCAAACGAGAATCCCAGGACAGCAAAGGCAAAATCATTTAGTGCCAGTGTTGCAATGGCCATGATCAGCGACAGTACGATTCCGCCCATCAGGCCCAGTACCAGGGCGCCCCAGAAGGTCCAGCCTGATGACAGGGCCCATAGGGCCATGTAGCAACCGGTCAGCATTGTGGCTGATTGGTAGGCCACCAACATCCCGACGGAGGAAAAGGCGATTCCTACTCCCGTCGCGGCAACACCATAAGCCAACGCTATGGCAAAGATGTACTTGAGAAACGATGACAGGAAGGGAAGGGCGACCAGGCCAACTGCGGCAACGGCCAGTGGGGCCCATAGCCCTCCCTTGCCAAACGGAAGGGAAATTGCTGGGCCCTCATTACGGTTCCGAAGCCGAGACACTCTAGGCACAACTTTGGTCTGTTCGGCATCCGTAAGCTCTTCTTGCAATCTTGTCATGTCGCCGCTCCCAGGGCAGTCCGGCCCTTGAAGACCATCAGTCCTATATAGAGGAAGCCAAAGGCAATTACTTCTGACCAGATTGGTGCATTTATGTAGACGCCCGTCCCGGACTGCACAACCCCCAGTAGCAAGGCAGCCACGACGGCGATACCCATAGACTGAAATCCAGCGATGATTGCCGCCGCAAAGCCAGCCACAACAAATGGATCCATCATCGTCGGACTTATAGATTGCATCGTCCCGTACAGGATGGCGACGACTCCACTCACGATACCAGCGACGATCCAGGCGACTACGTCGACTGTGACGACGGGAGCTCCGAGGTTCGTCGCGGCGTCGCGATCCGCTGCAACTGCTCGAGAGATCAATCCAATCCGAGTCCTACTTAGTAGCAGACTCACTCCGATAGCGACTATCGCCGATGCAGCGGCAGCAACCAACTGATCGTATGACACTCGATAGTTGATGAGATTGATGGAGCCTTGGGGTATCGGGCCCGGGTAGTTGTATGGCGCCCCGGCAGCCCAGAAATGCTCAGCAATAGTTTCGGTCAAGAGAAAGAGGGCCATGGTCCTCAAGGACAGCTCGAGGGCCTTGCCGGGCTTTGCCCTGACGATGATCAGATAGGTCACGAGCCCGAGCCCGCCGCCGCACAGAAGGCCGCACAGTACTCCAAGCCAGCTCGGCATGTCCTTCGACAGCCAGTAGGCAGCAAAGGCCGAAATCATTCCTGCTTGAGGCTGAGCAAAGTTGACGACTCCGGTTGCCTTGTAGAGCAGGATGAGCGACATCGCGACCAGGGCGAAGAGAACTCCCGTTACCAGCCCGTTGACTGATATTCCTACAAACGTCGACATGACCCGACATGTCTTGCGTCGATTGCTCCGCCACTAGACGTCGAGGAGCGGTCACTACTGGACACCGCTACCGACCGGGGCCACTGCGTTGTTGACATAGGTACCGATGCCGATGCCATTGGTCAGGAGGTGGGTGGGCGATGATTGGAAGGTGCCCGTATAAGATGTCTTGAAGGGACCGAAGTGGTTATTGAGGAGATTGTCAATTGCCGAGGCGGAGAAGTTGTCCCCAAGGTCCTTGAAGACCTGTACGATCGCAGCCGCCTGCGCACACCCTTCGAGCCCCCAGATCTCCATCGGCTCCTGGGGCCACAGCTGCTGGCAGCTGGCGGACGACGCCCCGCCCGGTGCCACGGTCCCCGGAAGGGCGCCGTAGAACGTGTTGTCGGGTATTCCCCCAGCGGCCTTCACGGTAAGTTGCGATAGCTCGGAGGCGATCCCGAGGGATGCCTTGCCGGGCTTCACTCCTTGTTGCGACATCGCTTTCAATAGCCCTCCTGCCGCCGGGCCCGAGGTGATGAGAATGAGGTAGTCGGGATGCGCCTGCTGAATCTGGAGTACCACTGAACCCCAGTCTGACTGCGTATATGTACTCTGGATCACCTTCGTGACCTTGCCCCCCATCGCTTGGACCTCCTGGGTGGCAGCGGAGGTCGACGAATCCCAAACCGGGAGATCGTCTCGGACGATCACAGCGGAGCCTGCGCCGAGCTTCTTGTAGGCATATTTGACGACGGTATTGATTTGCTGCGGATAAAGAGGAAAGAGCGCGTAGACACCGTTTTGCGGCGGGTTAATAAGCGCTGATTCAAAGGACTGCGGGAAGAGGTAAGGGATGTTGTTCTGTTTCAGAATCGGCATTATGGCGACGCTCGTAGCGGAACCATCGGATGTTACTACTTGGACGTGATCCTGGAGAATGAGTTGCTGTACATTGGCCGTAGCGCGGCTCGCCGTCGCCCCGTCATCGAGAACTTTGAAGTCGATCTGGTGTCCATTTACGCCGCCTTGGCTATTGATCTTGTCGAAATAGCGTTGCATGAACCCCGAGGCCTGGATTCCTGCCACAGGGAAGGCCCCGGTATTCGACGAGGTCATCCCTATCTTGATAGGCGCATTGGTGGCCGACCCACTAGCTGCGCCGGCCGCCGTGGTCGGGTTGGTCGCATTACTCTGGTTGGTGGCATTGCTCTTGGCTCCCGAGCTGCCGCAGGCGGCGGCAACCGAAGCGGTAGCTAGAAGCGCACCGACGAGAGCATACGAGTGCTTCTTATGGCTTGACATCAGTTAGTCCCTCCCATAAAGCGTGGCGGTTCCGGGGGTGCGCCGCCCAGGAGAGGGCACACGAGATTGGTTCGCCTCGGTGTTCGTATTTACGAATCAATAATCGGATGTACGGATAGTAGGCGAGACCCGCTCGCCTGTCAACCACGAAGGGGCCTGGTCCTTCCTCGGTGGGGTGTTCAACGTGGTGATCCCCGACCACATGTCCACCGCGGTGACCAAGGCGGACCGGATCGACCCCCGCTTGAACCAGGCGTTCGTCGAATACGCTCAGGCGAGGGGGTTGGTAGTCGACCGGGCCCGGGACTCCGACTGACAAGTCCAGGGTGGAGCGGGTGGTGCCGTCGGTGCGGAACAACTTCTTCGCCGGAGAGGACTTCATCGACTTGGCCGACGCACAACGCCGGGCCGTCACCTGGTGTTCGACCACGGCCGGGATGCGGGTGCACGGAACGCACGCCTGCCGGCCGGTCGAACTGATCAACCTCGAGGAAAAGCCCAGGTTGATCCCCGCTCCTTCTTCCCGCTACGACCTGCCCCTCTACGCCAAGGCGAAGGTTCATCGCGACCACCACATCGAGCGCGGCCGGGCGTCGTACTCGACCCCGGCGACCTGATCGGCGCCACCGTCGACGTCAGAGCCGACTCGGCCCTGGACCGGGTCTATCACCGCGGGACGCTGATCAAGATCCACTCCCGCCAGGCGCCCGGCGGCCGGGTCACCGACGCCGAAGACCTGCCCGCCGAGAAGACCGCCTATGCCCATACGCGACCTCGACCACCTGCGCCGCCTGGCCGTCAGCGAGGGTCCGTCCATCGGCGCCTACGCCGACGCCCTGTTGGACTCGCTGCTGCTATGGACCAAGATGCGCCAGGTCTACGCCCTGCTCGGCCTGGTCAATCGATGGGGCGCACCCACCGTCGAAGCGACCTGCGCCCGGGCCCTGGAGGCCGAAGCGGTCAACGTCGGCCTGATGATCGAACGAGCCACCGAGAACCAGGCGACACCGAAGGCCAGACCGACCGGCCGGACACCCCGTTTCGCCCGCGGTGAGACCACGAGACGATCTCTGTCCGGCCACGACCGGGCCGATGCCGGTCCGGGCCAGCAGATGGGGGCGGCGCGACGGACAAGTACGTGGATCTGCTCGGTCAGCTCGGCGGCCCCCTGCTCGCAGGCCAACGCTCGCCGTGCTGTGGCCCGAAGCGCCGTTGTGGTGGCGAACGCCTCAGAACTTTAACGAGCCGAACCGCGCATAGCAGCGCAAGTGTGAACAAGCTCGCCCAGCGTCAAGCGCCCAAGCCGGCCCAGTATCGGATCGGGGGCAGTGGTGACCATGGCGTGCAACGCGGCGATCGCCCGAGCACGAAACTCGATCGCCTGAGCGCGGGTGGCTAGCAGCACCCGGATCGCTTCGCGGTCGCCGCGGCATCGAGGCTCACTCACCCCGATCCCAGCCGAGGCTTGGCGAGCAGCTCGGACCGCGTCGATGTCGTCGCTCTTGACCCCGCCGCGCCGAGCCGGCCGCCCCAGGCGGTCCACCTCGACCACCCCTTGCCCGGCCTGGAGCACCGCTGCGGTCAGACCAGCCCCGAAGCTGCCGGTGCCCTCGACCGCCCACCCGTGCGCCTGGTGGCGGTCCGCGAAGTCGAGAAGAGTTCGATAGCCGCGCCGGTAGGCCGGAACGGTGACGTGGTCGATCACCGCTCCCGTTGAGGTGACGGCAGCTGGCCGTGTGGGTGTGCCTGCGGGTGTGCTTGTGGGTGTCGACACCGATGACGACGCCCTGGACTTCCGCAACCATGGGGTCCTGCTCCTTGGCCGAAGGGAGTAACGATGCCGGTCCGAGCGACGCTACGGCAGGACTGTGATGAGTCACGCCTCACGAGGCGGACAAGCTTCTGATCAGGCCAACGCACGGCGACCGGGCCGGTGCCGGCAGCAGCAGCGGACAAGTCCCATTCAAGGCAACCGGTCACCGAGCCAATCAGTATTCGGGCCACGCTGCCGCCACCGGATCACCAGCCTGAAGTCCCGCTTCGCAGGACCGGTGGATGCAGGCTCACATTCAGTATTCCCGTGCCCCTGAGAGACGGGTCCCGAAAGGTTCGCGCATTTGACCGGCGCGGCAATTGAGGGACCGTGAGTTTGTTTATTGAGACTTTCGTAGTGCTCGTGACGCCGAAGACGTTTGTCGGGTAATTCAGCTGGATTGTGTCAATCGTGGCAGAGAATCCGACCGCATCTCCGCCTGCGACTACACGCCCTCAAAGGCTTTCTCGATGATTTGGCCTGCATCAGGCACAAATTCTAGGCTGTCCACCATTGCGATAATCTCATCAGCAGCGTCAGGTATCTTCAAGGATGACGACGCGACACATGCACGGAACTTATCTGCGATCTGGTCCCAAGTGAGTGGCCGATCGGGATGACCAAGCGGATATTCTGTTTCTGCAACGACGGTTGTCCCGTCGTTGTGCTCGATCTCGACCCGCCCGAGTCCGTAACCGTTCGGACCTCGCGCAAAGGTCGGTTCTACGCGCCACTCGACTCGCGCTCCGAGCTCTGAAGCAGCGGGGTCGTCCAGCCCTTCGGCCGAAAAGTCCCGGATCGTGAGCGTACCGTGCCGAAGGAGCTTGCCAATCAGAAACGGGATGCTGATCTTTGCATCGATGGAGTACTTCGGGGCGGAGCGTGTCTCCAAGGGAGCGCACTGGTGGGCCAGTAGGTCGCTGCAGCCAGTTATCCGGATGGTCCTGATTTCCCCAGGTCGGACTTTTCCTTCACTCATGAGATCACTGAGCGCTGTCAGAAACAATTGTGGGTGGCCAGCACAGGGCCACGGTTTGAACGAGATGAGGGATCCCATCAACTCACGACTGCGGATGAAGGACGCTTCGTAGTCACTCCCGAAGAACTGGGGGAAATAGCCGTACTGTCCCTCAAGGCTTAGGTCGTCGCCAGGCATGCCTTCGAGCGCGAGGAGTGCCGACAAGACGCCAGCTCGCGCATTCATCCCTTCGCGGATAGCGCGATAGGCGGAACCTGGACCCGTAAGCGCCTGCATCGTCCCAGATGTCTGGTGAAGGGCAAGGCCAAGACTGCTGCGGGTCTGCTCAGCGCTGAGCGACAGCAATTTCGCTGCTGTAAGGGCGGCTCCCATCGTCCCAGGCATCGATGGCAGCCAGCCGTATGCCGACATTGGGCGTCGCGTGGCCTGGGCAAGCCGAATCACGAGGTCTTGACCCAGTGCGACCGCTGTTATCAATCGTTTGCCGTCAATACCCTTCCGCCAGTTGGCGAGCGGAAGTGCCGCGCAGACCACTGGGGCAGATGGGTGGGAGTAGCCAGCTACGTCATCGAAGTCCAAGGCGTGAGCTAGGGATCCAACCCACAAGATGGCATCGAAAAGGGATACCCTCTGCCCCAGCGTAGGGGCGGGGACCGGCCCCTCCGAGCCGCTGTTAGCCACAAACCGGCGAGCTGGATCGATGTACTCCGACGCCGATCCGGTGGCAGCAAGGCAAACGCCTAAAGTGTCGAGTATTCCCCATTTCGCTGCCGTGACTGCAGCAGGCGGAAGGTCACCGAAGGAGATCCCTGCCGCTCTGACCGACAGCTGAAGACTTGCATCGTCGGCTATTTTGGATTCAGGCACTCGGGAGTTGGCTCGCACGTTTGGGGTCCTCGTTTCGGTCTCGGGGCCGCCGCTTGTAGGGGCTGCCCGACAAGGCGTCTCAGAGTCATCGCATCCGACACCCCGAGAATCGGACGAGGCCGAGTCCGAGAGCGACGGCAGGGACTACCTAGTCCGTTGACGGATTAGATACATCCCGTCGGCCCATGGTGTTGAGGCCTAGACACAGTCGACGTTCGTATATAGGATCATTGATATGTTATTGCAGACACACGATAGCACTGGCCCAGATCCTGCGTGTCGGCATCCTTGACCTTTGACTCTCTCAATCGTGACTCCTGCAGACAATTTGGGACAGCGCCATTGCCCAGGCTGCCCGGAGTCGTCTACGGATGAGGTTGAATGACCAGATGTCAGAGTCGGAACCAGCTCCAAAGCATGACCCCCCCAAACACCGGACTATCGACCGAGTAACCCAAATACTTGAGGAGGTCGTTTACCATCCTGGGATGACCTTTGCGGAGCTTTCCCGCAAACTAGATGCACCAAAAAGCTCCGTATACGGCTTCACTCGCGGCTTATTGGCATCAGGCTGGTTGCACCAAGACAACAACCGCTTCTATATCGGTCCTGCGCTCTATGGTCTAACACTAGCGAGCGGGCACCTACGCGCCGGTTCCGTAACGGACTCAGACTTGCGCCAGTTGTACGAGGCAGCCGGCGCAACAGTCTTCCTGGGGGTTCAGGCAGGAGATGACCTGATCTACGTTTCTGAAGCAGGCGCAGATCTGCTGCCGAGTTTCGGTGCTCGTACGAATATCCGGCGCAACCTCCTGCACAGCGCCGGAGGCAAGGCCCTGCTTGCCGCCATGCCCGCCGAAGAGCGCGACCCGTATCTACGACGGAGGGGTGCCGACGAACCTGAGTTCGTCGAAGAGTTCTTCTTGGAATACGACGACATAATAAGGACCCGTATAGCCCGTAATACCCTGCGCGGCGGCACCCAGTTTGCCATTGCCACCGTAGTAATGGGAAGCACTGGGAGGCCTGTGGCAGAGGTAACAATCGTAGGACGAGCCGCCGATCTTCTACCCCGTGTCTCTGAGCTGGCGGACCTCCTGCTCGAACACGTTGATAGCTGGCACCACCGCTGAGCTGCGAGGCATCGGTAGACCAGGCACATCGGGCGTTATCCATGGAACGATGCGCGTGGCCTGGGCTCGCCCAAGAAGCCGAACCCACCGGTCGATAAAACTGAG
>DASSZK010000320.1:0-4896 GCA_035702845.1 Acidimicrobiales bacterium | reverse complement strand
GGCGGCGCCGCGACAGGGACAATCGCTTTTGGGGGCACCGATCGCGCTGGTGTTACAGGAACCGCAGCAGTGGCACTCGGTGCGGGTACGGTCCGTGCGGGTACGGTCCGTGCGGGCGCGGTCGGTGCCGCCGTAATCGGGGGCGCCGCAAGTTGGGGGATCGCCACAACGACGTGGCCGACGGTCTGCCACGTCCGGTGGGGCATGTACTGCAGGTAATACATCAACACTTGGCCTGTCGGTTGGTCTAGGCATACGAGCGTGCCGGGTGCTCCCAGGCAAGCCACAACGCTGGCCTGCGACTCCGGCACCGACCGGCTCGCCCGCAAGACACGCCATCCGCTAAAGGTCCCCTGGTAGTTCCAATGCAGCGTGACAGTATTACCGGTACTATTCCCTTGGAGAGCCCCGACCAACGGGACGAGCTGTGGCACGGCCTGCGTGCTCGGCGCGATCGTCGGTGCCTGCGGAGCGCTAGTCGAACCAACTGAAATAGTGGTAGTTGCCGCTGACGCCGGGGGAACCGTGAGCGATGGCGTCGACACCCCGTACGGGGTTCGCGGCTGCACGGTAATGAAGGTGGGAACGGTGAACACGAAGAAGAACGGCACACCAAAACACCCGCATATCAGGCCCCAAATCGCCTTATGCTGCCCTACCTTCATGGGCAGCCGGTGAGACTTATTTATCCCTATTATGCCCGTTATAACGGCTGGGATCACTAGGGGCAAGAGCAGGAAGGTACAGATGCCTAGCACGAGTGACGCTGTCGCGCACGGGTTTCGCGGCTGTTCTCCGACTGAGTACCCAGGCGCGGGCTGGTGCCAGGGCGGTGCCCCATATTGGGGTTGACCGGGAAATGGGCCGCCGGCACCGGAACTCGTCGGCGCAGCCCCCGGGTACGGCGCGCCGGGCACCGGGTATCCAGCTGTTGGCACTGGCGAGCCGTAAGGCGGAGCCGCCGGTCCGCTCGGGGGTGGCCAAAACGCCGATGGCGTAGAGCCGTCCGGCGGGCTGTACGGTGACGCACCAGTGGGCACACAAAATTATCGGCTCGATCCGGCAAAACCTGTATCGGAGCTTTACTTTAGCCTCGTTACGCAGCGTGCATCATGCCCAGGTACCAGTTGACCACCGGCGCCCCGGCCAGGACAGAGATCACAGCTCCGGTGGCCAGGAACGTCCCAAACGGCACCTGGGTCTTGCGCGATGCCCGACCTACCAGCATGAGTGTGATGCCAACGACCGACCCCAGGATGCTTGCCACGATAAACGCCAAGAAAGCGTACGCGCCTCCCACCCAACCCGCTCCAAAACCTATCAAGAGCGCCAAGCGCACGTCGCCAAAACCCAGGGCATGTGGCTTGATGTAATTGATGGCAAAAAACAGGGCCCACGGTACGACTGCAGAGATCGTTGCTATCCTGAGCTGCCCCCACCGACCCGACGCCGCCGCCCCGGCCACCACCAAAAGTGCCACTATTCCCAGCGTGATATAGACGATGCGCCGGGGAAGCAACATCCGGTCAAAGTCTATGAAGGCCAGAGCCACTAGGCCGACTGCCATCACCGCCTCCGCACCCGCAGTCCACGAGATGCCGTAACGCCAGCCGACGAGAGCCACGACGAGGCCGACCAGGAGCTCGACCGTGGGGTAGCGCGCCGAGATGGGCGCCTGGCACGCCCTGCACCTGCCCCTAAGGACGAGCCAGGACAAGACAGGTACGTTGTCGTAGGGCTTGATCTGGGCGTGGCACGAAGGGCAGGCCGACGGCGGCTTGACGACAGATTGACCCTCGGGGACCCGGAAGATCACGACGTTTGTGAACGAGCCCGCCAGCAACCCGAACATGCCGAGGACGACAGCCGCCTCCAGGCCTCCAGCAATCAGCACGCCTACCTACCTCCGACGGTGGTCACCTTCCGGATCTTCGGCAATAGTCGGCCCGGCCATTAGTACGACCCCATCTCCTCCAGTGTCTCCAGGACGGCCTCGAGCGGTACGGAGGGCACCACCTCGAGGCCTCTCGGGCCGTCCAGGACAAACGTCAGCTCGCCGGCTGTGGCCTTCTTGTCCCGGCCCATGGCCTCGACAAGACGTTGGTGCTCGGCCGAGGGCGGCAGGCGAAGAGGCAGGTCGTAGGCAGCGACGACCGCCTCGTGCTCGGCTATCCGGGCGTCGCCGACGCGCCCCAGGCGGCGAGCGAGGCGGGCCGCGAACACGAGCCCGATAGCCACCGCTTCCCCGTGACGCAGGTCGTAGCGTCCGACCGTCTCCAACGCGTGTGCAAGGGTGTGCCCGTAGTTGAGGAGCGCCCGGCCGCCGGTGCCTGCGCCCTTTAGGGCCACCGTCTCGCGTTCGTCGCCGGACACGAAGCCGGCCTTGCACTCGACGCATGCGGCCACGGCTTCGTCGATCGGCATTGACGCCAGCTCGGGCACTCCGAGGAAGGCGTACTTCGCCATCTCGCCGAGGCCGCTGCGCCGTTCGCGCTCTGGCAGCGTGGCAAGCACCTCGGTGTCGCATATAACCGCCAGTGGTTGCCAGAAGGCGCCCACCAGGTTTTTGCCTTCAGCCAGGTTGACCCCGGTCTTGCCCCCAATGGCGGCGTCCACCTGGCCGAGCAGGCTCGTCGCGACGTGGACGACTGGCACCCCACGGTGGTAGCAGGCGGCAGCAAAGCCTGCAGTGTCTGTCACCACTCCCCCGCCCACGGCGACGACGACGTCCGCCCGGCTGAGGCCCATGCGAGCGAACCGGCTGCAAAGCTCCTCCACCGTCGACAGGTTCTTGGCGCCCTCGCCGTCGCCCATAACAAAGACCTCTTGAGACAGACCCGTGGCTACCTCCGCACCTATACCTTCTTGGGTGACGATGGCTGCCCGGGTAGCCGAGGCCGGGAGCAGTGACGCCAGCTCGTGCGTGGCGCCGGGGCCGACGATCACCGGGTAACTGCGCTCCCCCAGGTCGACGTCGACGCGTCTGAGTTCTGACATCGGCGGTGAGGCTACCAATCGGCGAGCCGGCGCATCACGGCGCGAGCCACTTGGCCCGACCCGCAGTGGTCGACGTCAACGACGATCGCGGCCAGCGATGAGTACACCGGTTCGCGTTCGGCCAGGAGACGGTCGACTCTGGCCCGGAGGCCCTCTTCCGCCCCCCGTGCCAGCACAGGGCGCCCTTCGCCGCGCCCGAGGCGAGCTACCAGGGTTGGAGCACTCGCCCGCAACCACACCACGACCCCCGAGGATGACATCGACACCCGGTTGTCCTCTCCCAGAGGCGCACCTCCGCCCACGCTCACGACCCAGGGGCCGGGGGTCGCTGCGACCTTCTCGATGGCAGCCTTCTCGTACGAGCGGAACGCCGGTTCGCCGTCGCGCTCAAACAACTCAGCCACAGTCGCACCCCGCTCCTGCTCTATGAGCCGGTCGGTATCAGTAAAGGGGCGCCCCGTCATCTCCGCGAGCATCCGCCCCACCGTGGACTTACCTGAGCCCATCATGCCGATGAGCCAGACCCGCTCTGTAGCGGACGACGCGTCGCTCAAACCGTCAGGTTGGCGAGGTAAGCGTCCTTGTTGCGCACCAGCTCGGCTACGGAGTCGCCACCAAACTTGCGCAGCGCCTCGGAGGCGAGGACCCACGCCATCATCGTCTCGGCGACGACACCCATGGCAGGCACTGCCGTGTGGTCCGTGCGCTCCTTGAACGAGACAGTCTCCTCTTTGGTGACCACGTCGACCGTCTTTAGGGTCGGGCGGTTGAGCGTCGACAGCGGCTTCATGTAGCAGCGGGCGACGACGGGCTCACCGTTGGTAATGCCGCCCTCCAGGCCGCCGGCACGGTTGGACCCCCTCGGGTAGCTGCGGGTCTGGGCGTCCCAACTGATCGGGTCGTGGGCCTGCGAGCCACGCAAGCCCGCGATCTCGATCCCGTCACCTATCTCGACAGCCTTGACAGCGTGGATGCTCATGAGCGCCTGGGCGAGCAGAGCATCGAGCTTGCGGTCCCAATGGACGTGGCTACCGAGACCTACCGGGACACCGTACGCGATCACCTCGGCAGCGCCGCCGAGGGAGTCCCCCTCCTTGGCTGCCGCCTTGATGGCCTCGATCATCTGCTCCTCAGTCGCCCGGTCGAAACAGCGCACCGGCGACTCGTCGACCGCCGCCAAGTCCTCGGGCCGGGGCCGCTCAGGAGCCTTGGACACGACGTCACCCATCTGGACCACATGGCTGACGATCTCGGTGCCCAGCGCCTTGAGGAGCAGCTTGCAAACCGCCCCGGCGGCCACCCGAGCCGCCGTCTCACGGGCACTGGCACGCTCGAGCACGTCCCTGGACTCGCCGAGCCCGTACTTCTGCATCCCCGCCAGGTCGGCATGGCCGGGTCGAGGCTGGGTTAGCGGCTTCTCCGTCTTACCGGGCGCCGGCGACATCTCGTCGGTCCACTTCGGCCACTCCGAGTTGCCTACCTCGATGGCGACGGGAGAGCCGAGAGTGCGACCGTGGCGGATGCCGCCGAGCAGGGTGAGCTCGTCCGCTTCGAAGCGCATCCGAGGGCCCCGGCCGTACCCGAGGCGACGGCGACCGAGCTCGGACCCGATGTCCTCGGTGGTCACCTGCAGCCCGGCAGGAAGGCCCTCTATCACTACTACGAGGCCCTTGCCGTGGGACTCGCCGGCGGTCAGGAAGCGCAGCACCTGCTTATATTAGCCAAGGCCTCGCTGCGATCCACTCCGCTCCGGCGACTTGGGGTTCCCCCGCTAGACCGGACACTCGGCCTATGCCGCTTGTTGGTCGTTGAACAGCTCTTCGAACTCCTCTGGGGGACGATGCCCCAGGGAGCTGTGAAGACGCTGTCTATTATACCAGATAACCCACTCAAAGATAG
>DASSZK010000281.1:0-9768 GCA_035702845.1 Acidimicrobiales bacterium | reverse complement strand
CCGGGATCGGCACTCGCCAGCGCCGGGAAGCACATGGTGGAGGCTCCGGCCACGAGGGCCACCAACCCCCGTGAACGCCGTTTTGTCTTCATAGATGGTTTCTCCTTTTCGTCAGCTGAGATCGGGAAATACGCCGTGATGTCCTCGCGCCCTCAGGGCTCCGGCACCAGTGAGAAAGACTGGGCGTTGGTCCCGTTGCATGTGTACTGCTGGAGCTGTACTCCGGTGGACGTCGACGCCCCAGGCACGTCGAGGCACTTGCCGCTGTTTGCCGCGACGAACTTGTAGTACCCCCCACCGAGCGCCACAGGCTGCCATTGCTGGTTCGTACCGCCGACGTACTGCCACAGCTGAATGCCTACCCTGTCGCCAGTGGCGCTCGGGCCTCCCGTCACGTCCCAGACTTCGTTCCCTGAGGCAGCGTTGCGGTTGAGGACGTCGTACTTGCCGGCCCCCGCGGATTGGAACTGCCATTCCTGGTTGTACTGGGCGTTGCCGCACGTCCACTGCTGGACCGTGGTGCCGTTGGCGGTCCCCCACCCGGTGGCGTCGGCGCATAGACCGCTATTGCGGTTGACCACCTCGTACCAGGTGCTCGTGGAGACGGCGCTGGTTGGCACAGTCGTAGTAGTGGTTGGCACAGTCGTGGTCGTAGTCGTAGTCGTGGTCGTAGTCGTGGTCGTGGTCGGCGATGTCCCGTCGGTGTACAGGTTGAGCTCGTCGATTGACCACCAACTGCCGGTACTGGTCGCCAGCCCGTCCACAAGGTTGGTGTCGACGACCCTTATGTACTGCGCACTGACGGCAGGGAAGCTGACCGTCTCCGGGTCGGATGTGCCGTAGCACATAGCGACGGTCGTCCAGTTGGACCCGTCGCCGGACACTTCCAGGGCATAACTCCTGGCGTAGTCGCCAGGCGAGTTCGGCACCTGCATCTGAAGCTCATTGAACGTCTGGGAGGACCCGAGGTCCGCCTCCCAGTAATAACCATCCGCTTGAGCCTCGTCGGAACTGAACCGGGTGGAAAGGTTGCCGTCAATTGCATTCGAGGCGGCATCCGCTCCAGCGGCCGCGGTGTTCGTGCTGACAGACCACCCGCCGCGGTCGAGCGCTGATCCACTGACCGTCGCCGTACAGTTGGTGCCCAGGGGCGCCGCCGCTGAGGATGTCGCACCAGAGCTCCCGCTTGGGCTCCACTTGAACGTTGCTATCGAGTTGGCCGGCAGCGCGTACGTGAAACCTTCGCCGTTCCATTGGACCTGGAAGCTCTGCGAGGACGAAGTGTTGTCGTTGAGAACAACTAACACCAAGCTGCCATCGGGGTTCTTGAACGCAACGTCAGGCAGGCCGGAGCTTTCGAGGTTGCTAGATGCGATCCGCACCGCGCCGGGCTGGACGAACTTCGAGAACTGCGCCCACACATAGTAATCCTCATTGAGCGTGAACGTGCCGCTGGCGTTGTCCACCGTGACCATCCCCCGGCATGTCGTACACCCCCCGCCGACGTTGGGCCCGCTCGAGGGATTTGTGGCGATGGTCCAAAAATCAGAGCCGCTGGCCCAGTTGTTTATCGGCCCGATCAGGTTGTTCAACGCTTCCCAGTCCAGGTTCGAAGCCTGGTTGGTCGACCATGAACCGCCGCTGCACTCTGTGAAGTAGATGCTGGTGCCCGGGTATGCGTTGTGGAACGTAGTCTGAACGTCGAAGGGGTCGGTAACCGAGCTGGGAGTGTTGTAGCAGTGATAACCAATGGCGTTGACGTCGCCCGCTGGGGCGTTCGACATTAGCGTTTGAGGGTAAGTCGTGGGAGATCCGCTGGCCTCGTACCAGTTGTGGTCGTAGCCGAGGATCTGTACATCGGCGTAACCCGCCGAGTTCAGGGCCGAACGCAGGTACGGTGCAAACGCCGCTTCGTTGGGATTGGGCCCAGAGGCATCGAAGTTCATGGTGGCGTAGCTCGAGTTGCAGTTCTCAGGCTCGTTCTGCATCCCCACCATGTAGATGGGGATGCCGTAAGTCCCCTGGTAAGCCTGGACAAACTTAGCGAAGTACTGAGCATAGGCCGAGTAGTACGACGGGTTGAGGTAGTTGAGGGTGCCCGAACAGTCGCCTACGAACGCGCCCCCTTGTTTCATCCAGCCAGGCGCGCTCCACGGCGTCGCCATAATCTTGAGGTTCGGGTTGTCGGCAAGTGCCTGGCGAAAGGTCGGGATGATATATGCGGTGTCGTGCGAGACGGAGAAATGCGAGAGGCTGGTGTCCGTCTGGCCTGCGGGCATGTCGTCGTAGGAGAACTCGTTCTGCGACAGGTCTGAGGCTCCCATGGGGAAACGAACAAGGCTGAAGTTTGCGCCAGACTGCCCGAAAAGTGCATTGAGGATCTGCGTGCGCTGCGGAGAGCCGTTTATAAGGTAAGCAGCCGTGTCCGTCATGGCGCCACCAAACCCCTGGATCGTTTGGTAGGTCGTGGCCGGATCGACGCTGATCACGGGTGACTGCGACGTGGTCGCACCGAAGGTAGCCCCCGGCTGAGAAGCCAGACCTTCCGCGAGTGTGCCCGCACTCGTGGCGGACGTCTCCCAAACCTGCACTGGTTCGCCCTGGGCGGCAGCAGGACCGGCCAAGCCTGGGACAAACGCGGCGATGGCAGTCAGCGCCGTGGCGATGGTAGTCAGCGCCGTGGCGATGGCACCGGCGCCTGCGAGGTTTCTGGGTGCACGGGAGCGAAGTGGCCCGACTACGGGCGCGCGGCGCGAGCGCAACGGCTGCATATCAATGTTCCCCCTATTGGTTCCCCGCGCGTTCTGCGGGGTGGCTCTCCCCTTACGGCCTGCTATGTACATCTGTAATGTACATAGCGCCGACTGTATGTTACGGTATCGATTCGGAGCGTCGATGTCAAGGGGTTCCGGCGCCGAGGACCACAGCTAAAGTGAGGCGCACTCGTATGGCCAGCGCAACGACAGGTGCGGGCGAACGCAAGGTAGTGGGCGGCCGTTCCACCATTCGCGAGGTAGCCGAAGCCATAGGAGTCTCGACGGCAACCGTCTCGCGTGTACTGAACGGCAATGGCAGCGTCGCACCCGGTACCCGTGCTCTGGTTATGGAAGCCATCGAGCGCCACGGTTTTGCCGGCCGCCGGCGAGGCCCCCGCCAGCGACCGATCGCCGGCACCGTAGCCGTGCGATGCCCGTACCTGTTGACCGACTATTTCGGGATCGTCCTGTCGGCGGTGGAGAGGAGCCTTCGCCAAAGGGGCAAGCACATCCTTCTCAGTGCCGAGGCGGAACAGGGGGACGAGCCCAGCTTGGCCAGCCTCCTGCACACAGGTGCAACGGAGGGTGCCATCCTCATCCTCCCCCCCGAGCCGGCAGCCGCGCTCACCGATCTGCGGATGCGGCGCTATCCGTTCGTCGTTGTCGACCCTCGCACGGCTTTACCCAACGACATAGCCGCCGTATCGGCGGCCCACCTCTCGGGCGCGCGTGCAGCGACCGAGCACCTCATCAGGCTCGGGCACACCCGGATCGGCGCCATCACCGGGCCGCACAACTGGATCGCCACGGACGGCCGCCTCATGGGTTACCGGGCAGCGTTGGCTACTACCGGACGGCTGGCTCCCGAGCAAATGGTCATCGCCGGCGAGGAACCCACCATCGCCCACGGGCTGGAGGCCGGCCGAGCAATGCTTTCACTTCCCGAACCGCCCACTGCCATCTTCGCGTTCAACGACAAGATGGCCATCGGGGCGATGGAGGCAGCGGCAGAGCGAGGCCTCTCAGTGCCCCAGGATCTCAGCATTGTCGGGTTCGACGACCTGGAACTCAGCCAAGTAGTGCAGCCACGGCTTACTACTGTGCGCCAACCTCTCGACGAGATGGCCCGGATCGGCGTAGAGCTTCTGCTTCGGCTGATCGACGGCAGGGAGATCGACACCTTGCACATTGAGCTGGCGACCGAGCTCGTCGTGCGCGGGTCGACGGGGCCACCCCCGCCCCACTGAAAGCAGGGGCCGTTGCCGCTCAGTTGCAGTTACACCCAGCTGAGCGAACCGCCACAGCTCGCCCCCAATGGCCCAGCCGTCCTTTAGGGGCGCCTGGGCCATCCCTTTGGGGGGGAACTGTCCCGCATAGGTGGCTTGCTCCCGGAGGAATGGCCTCACCCGGGAGCGGGAACCTGTCGGCAACGTAACTTACGTCACGCATGCCTTACGCCACTTAGGTTATTCCGACGTGGAGGCGTGTGTCAAGGGTGACGTACAGCAATTGAAGCGGCACGCTAGGCGCTAAACGGCCGGCCAAGCGCGCCTAGAAGAAAGGGCTGCTGTAAGTTACTGATGTGACCCAACCCGCGTCCACCCACGGGCACCGCCCGACAATCCGCGATATCGCCGACATGGTCGGGGTCTCAATTGCCACGGTCTCGCGTGTGCTCAACGACGGTCCAGGCGTCTCCAGTGAAACCCGGGCACTCGTCCGCCAGGCAATGGAGAGAGAGGGTTTCAGGCGTCTGCGCCGAGCGCCCAGGCCAAGCCGCGTGCGCGACCTAATCACGGTGCGCTGCACTTATGCTCTCGAGGAATACTTCGGCGCCGTGGTCTCCGGGATCGCCCAGAGCTTGCGGGCAAGGGGCAAACGCCTGGTGCTGAGCACCGACACGTCTGACAACGGCGCACCCGACCTCGACCACCTCCTTCTCACCGAGATCACAGACGGGGCGCTGCTCGTACTGCCCCCAGACGACCCGACGGCGTTCTTGGAGCTGCGTGACAGCGGTTACCCCTTCGTGTTGGTCGACCCCCGCTTCACTCCTCCCGAAGACGTGGCCGCCGTATCAGTCGCTCACGCCGCCGGGGCCCGAGCCGCAACGCAACACCTGATCGATCTCGGGCACCGGCGTATCGCGATAATCACGGGCCCGCCGGAGCAACTTTCGAGCGACGGGCGGCTCTCTGGGTACCGCTCGGCCTTGTCGGGCGCGGGGATCAGCGCTCCAGACGAGTACATCCGCTCAGCGTGGGAACCCGACGTGAACCATGGCATGTCCGTCAGCAAGGCGCTACTGGACCTCGCCGAACCCCCCACAGCGATCGTCGGGTTCAACGACAAGGTGGCCATCGGGGCTATGCGAGCGGCCACCGAGAGGGGCATCGACGTGCCCTCGCAGCTTTCCGTGGTGGGTTTCGACGCGCTGGAGCTGAGCCGGCTCGTGCACCCGCCCCTCACCACCGTCCGCCAGCCCATTGACGAGATGGCACGCATAGGAGTGGAACTGCTTTTGCGGCTAATAAACGGCCTGGAAGTGGAGGCCCTTCACGTTGAGCTTATGTGCGACCTCGTGCTGCGCTCCTCGACGGCACCGCCCCCGCGCTAAATCCCCGCAGCGTTGCCCCTGGCCGGCAGGGACCCCACGATTTTGCGCTCCCGCTGTCAGCCACCCAGGCTGGCCCGGTAGGCGGAGCGGCGCTCGGGCGCAGGCGTACGGCTACAGTCGCCGCAGCGCAATTTGCCCGGTAGGCGGTCATAAAGGCAGCAACTCGTACGCTCCCAGAACCACCCGCTGCGCTCGCCATGCTCAAGGGCCAAGAATGCGCCGTGGCCTCTCAGGACCTCGGGGGCATCCCGGAAAAACGCTTCCCCAATAGGCCGTACCCATGCGCCCAGACAGCCGTCCATCGTCCTGAAAGCCGTCGCCGTCGAGGATGCGATGTTGCCCCAGAGCAAGCGCCGGCCGACCCGGAAACGGCTGAGGACACTATCGACCAACGAGGCCAGGTGGTTGGCCACGGCCTCGGCGAAGAGCCACTCGGGTACCCGCCGCACTGCCTCGGCCTGCAAGGGGACAAGCAACGCTCTCGGCTCCAAGTACCCGACCACGTGCGGGCGGCCCCTGGCCATGGTGAAACCCATGTCAGCCGCCCTCGAACCGGGCACCACTCCACCGGCCGTGGCACACGCGACCGCGACCATCATCACCCTGTAGGCATAGTTTTGCACGAACAAAGAGGCGGCCACCATGTCGTCGTCTGTCCCGAGTTGCCGCCCACTGGCACGGATAAGTTGCGCCAGCCAGTCCGGCTCATCGCACAAGCGCGCACAGGCCAGCCAGTGGCCGTCGCCGGGGAGACCATCCCCGGCTGCCAACGGACCACCGGGCAAAACCTCAGCCCGCACATACGAGATCTCAGGGGGGAATGCGGCTATGGCACTCCGGAGGTGCGCAACCGCCGGGGGCCCGACTACCACGGATCCAGCACCCGGGCTCACACTTCACCGGCCTTTGCACCCTCGTCCCCGCCGGCATTTGTCGCACCCTCGGTTAGGGGCGCGCGTAGCCACGAAAGCAACTTGCGAACTTCGTGGTAGGCGTGAAGGCGTGAGGCATCGTCACCGCTGCGCTCTGCCTTGTCCACCGGCGCCCATAGGCGCTCGACCATCTTCGGCCCAAGCTCCAGCAAACCGGCGCTGCCGCTCGTCGCATAACGCGCCAACGCATAGTGGACGACGGCACCGGCAGGCAGCCCGACAGCGGCGGCCAGGCCGCGCATCGTCGCCATCGGGTCGAGCAACGAGTGAAGAGCCACGTCGGCCTTGAAATTGGCGTTCGGGTCGTCGTCGGCCCACGTCCCGCTCCAGGCCTCCACCGGCACGAGATGCTCCCTGAGTGCGGGCGCCGCGCCGTCTGCCGCCGTAGCCTTCGGCGCCGTAGCGTCAGGCGGTGCACCCGCAGTTGAGGACGCGTCAGGCACGAGCAGTCCGGGGTCGCCGGGCGCGCAGTGAGGCCGCCCGGCCGACCTCGTCGCACCTGCCCGCCAGAGCAGTGAGACGAGCCGACGGACCGCTAAGACGTGTAAGGACAACCCGCACCCCAACATCCTGCCTCACGAGCGCCTGGCAGTGCGGCTCAACCGGTGGTGCACCGGGATGCCAGAATGCCCGGGTGCACTATGGCTCGGGCAAGCTCGCGGCGCGCGTGGTGGTGGCCGGTACTCACTCGGGTGTGGGTAAGACCACGGTGGCCACGGGGATCATGGCGGCGCTCCGGGCGCGAGGGCTGCGTATTGGCGCAGCCAAGGTCGGGCCTGACTTCATCGACCCCGGCTACCACCGCTTGGCGGCCGGGAGGCCTTCCCGTTGCCTCGATGCCTTCCTCTCTGGCGAGGGACTGCTCGCTTCGATCGCCGCTGAGGCCGGAGCCGACTGCGACGTCCTGGTCGTAGAGGGCGTCATGGGCCTCTTCGATGGGTCGGCCCAGCCCGGCTGCGACGGTTCCACCGCGGCGGTAGCGAAGGCTTTGGATGCTCCAGTTGTGCTCGTTGTCGATGCCTCGGCCATGAGCGGGTCCGTCGCCGCTCTCGTTCACGGCTTCGCCACCTTCGACCCCGCCCTGCGCCTGGGCGGCGTCATCCTCAACAGGGTAGGCAGCGAGGGCCATGCCGTCCTACTCGAAGAGGCGCTCGTACCGCTCGGCGTCCCGGTGCTCGGTGCCCTGCTCAACGACGACCGCCTGGCGTGGCGCGAACGCCATCTCGGCCTCGTGCCCGTCGCCGAGCAGCCCCATGTCGTGGAGGAGTCGCTACAGCGGCTCGGCGAGGCTGTCGCCAGCCGGCTCGATTTAGAAGCGATCGTCAACCTCGCCCGTTCCGTTCCGGAGGTACGCACGCACCCCCTGCCGCTGCCAGGAACCGTTGGCCACGCCCGTATCGCGGTATGCAGTGGCCCTGCGTTCAGTTTTGTTTACCCCGAGAACCTTCAATTGTTCGAACTGGCGGGAGCAGAGCTGGCGTTCTTCGACCCGCTGGTGGTCCCAGCTTTGCCGGATGGCTGCACCGGGCTATATGCGGGTGGCGGCTTCCCCGAAGTATTCGCTCCCGCCCTGGCCGAAAACCGGCGGCTTTTGGCGGAGATCGGCCGCCGTGCGGGCGCCGACCTCGTGACATGGGCCGAGTGCGGAGGGTTCATGTGGCTGGCGGAGACCATCGACGGCCACCCCATGTCCGGGGCGCTCCGCGGGGTCAGCATCACCATGACCGACAAGCTTGTTATCGGTTACCGCAGCGCCAGCACGCGAAAGAGATCGTTCCTTGGCCCTCCCGGCACCCATCTGCTCGGCCACGAGTACCACCGCTCGCTTGCCGAACCCCCGGGCGATGGCCTGGTCCTGGAAAGCCGGTGGGGCCGGGCTGAGGCCGGCTACCTGGGCGAGAAGCTCTTCGCCGGCTACCTGCACCAGCACCTCGCTTCCACCCCGCAATTAGCCGAACGCTTCATCGCCGCCGCCACCCAAGAGGCGCTGTGATGCGGGCGCGGCCGCCGGCCGGCACGAAACGCTGGCGCCCGGTGGGGGCGGCGGCGGGTGGGATGCTTGACCTGATATTGGGCGAACCTCCCGACCAGGTCCATCCCCTGCGCGCCTTTGGCGCCTTGATGACCCGGCTGGAAAGCTTTCTGTACCGTCGCTCGCGCCTGGCGGGGTCCCTTTACGCCGCGGCGGGCGTGGCTGCCGGGGTGCTCGCCGGCAGATCCATTGGCTCTACAGCCCTCGCAAGCTACGTGGCGATCGGCGGCCAGTCACTGGCCGGTGCGGCCCAAGCGGTCGAACATGCCCTCGATGTCGGAGACCTCGATGCTGCTCGCCAGGCAGCGCGTTGGCTCGTGGGGCGAGATGTCGCCGGCTTGGACGAAACCGAGCTCTCTAGGGCGGCAGTTGAATCTGTAGCCGAGAACACGGTCGATGCCGTGGTCGCCCCCCTGCTCTATTCTGCTCTTTGGGGTGCCTGCGGAGCGCTCGGCTATCGCGCCGTCAACACGCTCGACGCCATGGTGGGTTACCGCAACGAGCGCTACCAGCAGTTCGGATGGGCGAGCGCCCGGTTGGACGACCTGGCGAACCTCGTTCCGGCTCGGGCCACTGCGTTGCTCATCATGCTCCTACAGCCCAAGACCGCAGGCACGATCTGGCGCACGGTGCGCAGGGACGCTCCCGGCCACCCCTCCCCCAACGCCGGCGTGGCCGAATCCGCCTTCGCAGCCGCTCTGGGTGTGCGCCTCGGCGGCGCGAATTCCTATGGCGGGAAAGTGGAACTGCGGGCCCTCATGGGCGACGGGCGACCGCCGCGACCGGCCGATGTCGGGCGTGCGGTCGCTCTTTCTCGCCGGGTCGGGATAGCCGCCGCTGTTATCAGTGCCGGTGTCGGCGTGGCACGAGCGCTCCGCCGTCCCTTCTTCATCATGGAACAGGCGTGACTGACCACGGCCATCGCTTTACCGCCCCGCCACCGGGGCCACACGGCGGTGACGCACCTGCCCTGGCACGCGCACTGGGCGTCCGGGTCGGAGAGATCCTCGACCTCTCGGCAAGCATGAACCCCCTCGCCCCCGACGTCGCCCCGATGATCTGCCGCCACGCCGACGCCGCCCGCACTTATCCCGATCCCCACGCCGCCACGGCTGCATTGGCTCAAGCAATGGGCGTGGACGGTTCGAGCCTGCTGCTGACCAATGGAGGCTCAGAAGCGATAGCGCTCGTTGCATACGAACTTGGCGTTGCCCAAGTGGTGGAACCTGAGTTTTCCTTGTGGCGCCGTCACCTCTCGGTTGTTCAAAGCGAGGGATCAGCTGGGGTCGGGCGGGTGCGTTCCAACCCGAACAACCCGAGCGGCCGACTGGCGGCGGGCAACGAGGTAGCAGCCGCCTGGGACGAGGCTTTTTACCCCCTGGCCACCGGGCGCTGGACCCGCGGCGACGCTGACCGGGGTGCGCTCGTCGT
>DASSZK010000143.1:0-4229 GCA_035702845.1 Acidimicrobiales bacterium | reverse complement strand
TATGGACCGCTACCTGCGTCAGCCCGGAGCGGCGGCCATCTTCGACAGGTACGTCGACGACATCGTGTTCTGTGACACGGCGCGTTCGGACGATCTATGGGAGGCGGTGGAGTCCGCGCACCGCAAAAAGCCGCTGACCGCCTTCATGAGCATGGCCGAGTACGAGGTTGTTGATGCGGCTCTGGTTGCTGAACGGTTGCAGGTCCCTGGGCCGGCTCGCCAAGCAGTACTTACAGCGCGCAACAAAGTGTTCATGCGACAAGCCTGCGCGGCTGCCAAATTGCCCATGCCCGAGTTCCGTGCCGTGGCCAGCGCCGCCGCCGCAGCAGATGCAGCGCGCCAATTGGGGTTCCCTTGTGTTGTAAAGCCTGCCGACGAGACCAGTAGCGCTCTTGTCCGGCGCTGCCACAGCGTCGAACAGGCCGTCGAGCAGTACGTGGCTATAACTTCTGAACCCCTCAACATCCGCGGGCAGCCGCGTTACCCCGAGGTCCTGGTGGAGGAGTGCATCATCGGTTACGAGGTCAGCGTCGAGGTCCTGGCCGAGCGCGGTCGCTATGTGGTCCTCGGGGTCACCGACAAGCAGTTGGGAGGGACCGACCGGTTCGTCGAACTGGGACATCTCTTCCCATCCATGCTCCCCCAACTGGTGCAGCGGGCGGCCGAGGCCCTCGCCGTGGACGCTCTCACCGCCGTCGGGTTCGACCTTGGACTTGCCCATGTGGAGATCAAGCACGGCAACGGCGGCCCAAAATTGATAGAGGTCAACCCTCGGCCGGCAGGCGACCGGATCACCGACCTGGTCACCCTGAGCCTAGGCATAGATTGTCTCGAGCTTGTGGTCCGCCAGTACCTGGGCCGGCCGCTCGGACCGCTACCCGGCATCCATGCTTCACGGGGGGCGGCGATCCGCTTCCTCACCGCGCCGCCGGGAGAGGTGCAGGCCGTGATGGGACGCGACGTCGCCGAGCGCGTCGATGGTGTGGTGGATGCCGTCGTCTCGGTAGGCCCTGGCGACCTCGTCGGGGCCTTGCTACGCAACGAGGACCGGGTCGGCCACGTGCTGGCAGTTGGGGAGACGGCCTACGTGGCCAGTCGGGTCGCCGAGGCGGCAGCACATGAGATCGTTGTGGCTACCAGGAGGGCAGCCGGTCAGCCAGATGAGAGCAGGCCACAAGACGACCGATTGGAAAGCGCGGCATGAGCGGCCTCGTCATGGTCATGCCCTACCGGGCGTACGTGGAAAAGGCCAAAGAAGAAGGCTATTCCGTCTACGCGATCTGGGACCCGGAGGTGGCACGAGGCATCTACGGGATCGATTCCCCCGGCTACCTGGACAAGCTCGCCGCGACAGCGGATGGCTTCGAGCTCGCCGACTTTTCTGATCTTGACGGTCTGGAACGAGCCATAGTGGCTAACGCCTCGGGCCCGGAGGTCCAGTACGTCTACCACCTCGGCGCCGAAGAGACGATGTTGGCTACCTACCGCGTTGCGGCCAAACTAGGCAAGGCGGTAAACCCCGTCCGCTCCATCGAGTTGCTAAACGACAAGCTGGAGATGCGCAGGTTGCTCGAGCGCGAAGGGCTATCGCCAGTACGATTTGCAGAAGCACCCTCGTGGAGGGCCGCAGAGCCCTTGCTAAAGGACTTTCCCTTGCCCCTGGTGCTAAAGCCAACGTCTTTATCCGGCAGCCGGGGGGTCTACCTACTGCGGGATAGGTCCCAGTACCGGGACTGGGGACAGTTGCTTGACGGGTACGGATACGACGGCCCGGTCCTCCTCGAGGAGTACCTGAAGGGCCCCGAGTTCAGCGTAGAAACACTCAGTTGTGCCGGTCGCCACCGGGTCATAGGCGTTACGAAGAAGGTTCTCGGGCCTCCTCCCCTGTTCGTAGAGATGGGACACGTCCACCCCTTCGAAGACGAGCAAATGGCGGCCCACATAGGGGAAACCGCCATAGCGTTGCTCGATGCGGCCGGCTACATGTGCGGGCCCGCCCACACCGAGGTCATCTGGGGCCCGGCCGGACCTCGCATTGTGGAGTCCCAGGCCAGACTGGGCGGCGACCGGATACCGCAGCTGGTCCAACTGAGCACCGGGGTCGATATGGAACGCGGGATCTTCCAATGTCTCTCAGGGCACTTCCCTGACGGCCCCACGAAGCGAGCCGTGGCCCGTATCTCCTATTTCGACTTCTCCCCGGGCGTCGTGCGGTCGGTGAGCGGGTTCGAAGCTGCGTCGGCGCTGGATTGGGCCCATGAGGTCAGCTTTCACCACCGAGTCGGGGATGTCTTGCCACCGACCGTCGACTGGCGTAGCCGCCACGGCTACGTTGTGGTGGAGGCCGCGAACGCACAACAGGCCGCGGACCGCGTGGCGCGCGTAGAGTCGATGATCTCGGTGGTGACAACCCCAGCCCCGCTCGACCAAACGCTGCCCGCGCCGGGTGCCCCTGTTCAGCCGCCCGTCGCCTCGGCGATCACCTCGTAGAGCAACTCGAGCGCAGAGGCAAAAGCGTGCTCGGGCACGTTCGCGTAACCGAGTGCCAAGGCAGGCCGGTGGCGGGTATTTGGACCTGCCTCTCCGTCCCCACAGGGACCGTATGCTCCCAGACCCTCGACTGCCAAACCTTTTTGAGAGGCTAAGTTGACGACCGCAACCTCGCTGCAGGCAGGCGGAAGCTCGACGACCGCCTGCAGGCCGGCGGCGATGCCGGTGACGCTGACTTGGCCAGGAAGGCGCCCCATGACTTCGACGAGGCGGTCCCGCCGGCGCCGGTAGGCGCTCCTGCGCGCCCGCACATGACGGTCGTAACGTCCGTTGTCAATGAACGCAGCCAAGGCCAGCTGGTCCACGGTGCTCGTCTGGCGGTTCGTAAGCGTCTTCACGGCCAGGACGCCGTCGAGCAAGTGGTCCGGGACGACCAACCAAGCGAGGCGCAGCCCAGGGGCGAGGGTTTTGCTTGCCGTACCCGCGTAAAGGACCCGCTGGGGAGACAGGCCCTGCAGGGCACCAAGAGGTTGACGATCAAAGCGGAATTCTCCGTCGTAATCGTCCTCGATTATGAGGCCGCCGTGGGTCGTGGCCCATTCGATGAGCCGTGAGCGCCGCGTCGGGCTCAGGGCCACCCCAAGGGGGAACTGGTGCGCCGGGGTCAGGAGGACCGCCGACACATCGGGCATTCCCGCCAGCTGCTCGACGGCTGCGCCTTCGCCGTCGACGCTGACCCGGCGCACGGTCAAGCCTGCGTCGGCTACAACCTCGCTGTTGCTCGGCAATCCGTACTCCTCGAGGACCACACTGGTTGACCCGCGTGCCGCAAGGGCCTTGCAGACTAACCACAGGCCTGACGTGAAACCCGCGCACACGACGACATGGTTGGGGTCGGCCCTGACACCGCGAGCCCGAGCCAGGTAGGCGGCAAGTGCATCGCGAAGTTCAGGCACGCCACGTAGGTCGCCGTAACCAAAAGCGGAGTCTGGTGCCTCACGTAAAGCCTGGCGCATCGCCGCCAACCAGTCCGAGCGAGGGAACGAGGAAACATCCGGCGTCCCCGGCCTGAGGTCATAGCGGATCTGGCTGGGAGGGGGGGCAAGCTGTGGCCGCACTCTGGGCGGCTGCCTCAACGCCGCTACGTAGGTGCCTGACCCGAGGGTAGCCACCAACCATCCTTCGGCAACCAACTGGGCGTACGCTTCGGCCACGGTATTGCGAGAAATACCGAGGTCGCCGGCGAGGGCCCGGGAAGACGGGAGGCGCGCGTCGGCGGCCAGGCGCCCGCTCACCACCGCCTCACGCAGGGCGTTCTCCAACGCAGCCCTGACTCGCGGACCGCCGACGTCAAGGTGCAGGTCGAGCCCAGAAGTGGACCACGTTTTTTTCACCGAAGTGGACCTTATCTCTGGGCCGCACTGACCGTATGGTCAGTTCCATGACGACCGATATGCAGCCGGGCCAAGACCTAACCGGGCCGGGGCAGACGGCGGTTTCAGTCCTCGCCGGCAACGCCGTTGACTGGGTCTCAACCGCTCCGGGCAAGGACTTCAAGCCGTTGCATTTTGAGCCGAACGGCTGGTCAGAGCTGATGCGGCTGGAGCCGGGCACGGTTGTGCCCCGCCATCGCCATAGTGGCGACGCCCATGTGTACACAATCAGCGGTCAGCGTCGATTGCTCGACACTGGCGCGATCATCAAAGCCGGGGACTTCGTTTTCGAACCCGCAGGGGCTG
>DASSZK010000129.1:0-2784 GCA_035702845.1 Acidimicrobiales bacterium | reverse complement strand
GTGGTCTATGCGTATATAGGACGGGACCGGGGCCTGGTTGCGTGGAAAAGTCATACGCCAGCCCTCGCCTGCGACCACGGCGGCATCACGCCAGCCGAGGTGCATCAGCGACTGGAAATGCCAGTCGTACCATGTCGCATTGAAGTCACCGACGACGACCGTTGGCCGCGGCTCGCGAGCTAGACCGGCTTCCAAGGCCGCGAACTCCCCTGACCAACCTTGCGGTTCACCACTGCCATAGGGTGCCTCGGTGTGCACGACGTCCAGGCGGGCGCGCCTGTGTGCACCGGACCAGAGCCACGCCCGCAGCTCGGGATGGCCGTCGGCATACCACTCCTGCAGGTTGCTCAAGCGTTCCCGGGACCACAGCGCCATACCGAACGAGCCCCATCTGGCGTCCACGATGCTGTAGTCGTAGGGCTTCATGGCCTTCGTCGCATAAAGGCTCTTGAGCGCGAGCGGGTTCAGTTCCTCCAAAGCGACGATGTCGGGGTGGTAGGCCTCGATGGCTCGGGCGACGGGCACGAGGTCGTCATTGTTCTGCGAGACATTGAGGTCGAAGATCAAAAGCCGGCTGGCACCGGGCACCGGGCGGGCAAGGTGGGGTACCGGGTCGAAGTCTGGCAGTACCCACCAGACCTGGAAGCCGACCAGCACCAGCGACACAACGGCCAAGCCGCGCCTTGCGGTCCACAAGCCTGTCGCCGCCGTCACCCATGCCAACATGTACACCCAAGGCGTCACCGCGATGAGGCCAAGCACGATGTTCCAGGGTTCTCTCCGCGCGAGGTGGAAGCCCGTGACGACCCCTAGCGCGGCGACGACGGCCCAACTAAGCCCAATAAGCGCCCGGCTTGCCCTACCCCGCCAGCCCGGTGCCGCTCGCCGGCCTGGGCCCGCTCGCCGGCCTGGGCCCGCTCGCCGGCCTGGGTTCGCCACCGGTCGAGTCTTGCCACACAGGCCCCCGCCCTGCCAGTTGAGCAGCCGGTACTGCCAGTTGAGCGGCCGGTAGGGTGCGACCGCCGACCTACGCGCTCCTCAGTTGAGGTTCGTCTCAGTTGAGGTTCGTCATCACCTGTGGCCGGCTCGGCACGGCGACCAGTGTCGTCTGCCCCCAAGCCTGGTTACGCACCCGGGCCGCTGACCGGCACATTTGAGCCACGTCCTTCAAGGCGCGCAGCTGAGCGGCAGTCAACACACCCGAATCCCCCACCAGCTCGCTCCGGAGCTCTTCCACGGTGGCGGCTATGTCGGCGAGGCGGCCAGGGGTAACGAGATCGTGATCGCTTCGAGGCATGGTGCCCTAAGTACCCATCCGCGCCTGCGCCCAACCGTCAGCTCGCTGCTGCTCTTCGGCGTGGTGCAGTGGCAAACGGCTCGAAGTGCTCAGGCGCCGGCGCCGGCCGCTACTGTGCGCGGGAACAACGCCCGCTCGACCAGGCCAAAGATGATGTGCCCGGCGACGAGTTGGAGCTCTTGGACTTTGGCCGTCTCGGTGGCCGGCAGGGCAAGGACGATGTCGGCGGCAACCATGTCCCGAGGATCCCGGCCGGTCATGGCAATACTGACCATCTCGCCTCTGCGAGCCTCGTGCATGGCAGCCACAACGTTGGCGCTCCGGCCCGATGTGGAAATGCCGACCACCACGTCGCCGCTACTGCCCAGCGCTTGTACCTGGCGGGCGAAGACCTGCTCGTACCCGTAGTCGTTGGCGATAGCCGTGAGCGCCGAGGTGTCTACAGTCAGGGCGATGCCGGACATGGGGGGACGATCGTAGTTTTGGCGGCCTACGAGCTCGGCTGCCATGTGCTGGGCGTCGGCCGCGGAGCCGCCGTTACCGCAGAACATGACCTTGCCGCCACGCCTTAGGCAAGCGACTACGGCCCCTGCGGCTGCCACCACTGCGGCGATGTTGTCGGGCGCCTCCAATAGCTGGAGGCTCGAGCGCAACTTTTCTATCTCCTGGGCGGCGAAGGTCGATGCACCCGCCTCCAAGCCGATGGCGCGTGCGTCCCTCACGTCGATGACGTCCACACTTGCTCTGTACCCGCAATCCTCCAGGTCAACCGGGCCCTGGCTCGTTCCGCGCGCGATCTGGGGCCGAGGGCGCTACGAGGCGCCACGCCACCGCCCTGGGCCATACCTGTAGCTCCACGCTCGACGAGACGCGGGCCGAGATGAGGACCGGCCAGGAGGCCGCGCGACCGGTAGCGCCACCCAGCCGGTAGTCTCCCAACCTCAATGGCGGCGCCTCGAAAAATAGTCGTAACTATGACCGGTCCTTGGCCGGCTCCAGTCGAGACCGTGATCCCGATCGAGATGTCGGCGTGGCAGTTCCTGCGCCGCTTCGCCCGGGCCTCCACAGATGCCGACGCTGTGGTCCTGCGCGGCACCAGCGGGCTCCATGAGTATTACGTCGAGCTCCTGGCAGCGCTTTGGCTCAAACTAAGGGCTTTTTGGACACGCAAGCCTGCACCTGTGACGCTCATGAGCGATGCCACCTGGGATGTGACGAGCCGCCGCCTGGAGCAGCGCTTGCCCGCTCTGGCGCGCATCCTGCCCACGGTCGCCCGCATCGCCGTGCGCTCGTTCGACGGCCCGCATATGCGCTACGGCGTCCTTTCCTGCGAGGAAAAGGAGGCGTTCCCTCAACGCTGGGGCATTGACGCACATCGCGTTTTCTTTACCCCTTTCTGCGCGACAATGCCGGTCAGCAAGCGCGAGCTGGTCACCGATGAGGGGTACGTCTTCGCCGGCGGCAATTCCTACCGCGACTACGAGTTG
>DASSZK010000100.1:0-7951 GCA_035702845.1 Acidimicrobiales bacterium | reverse complement strand
AGCATCTTTGAGACATTCGGTTCATACCAGGCGGTATGCGCGGACTGGGGCAAGAGCCCCTGGAGGGGTTGAGTGCTCACTATCGAGCAGGAACAGACGGATGATGGCTACACCATTTGCCGTCCAGTCGGTGAGCTCGATGCATTTACCGTTAGCCAGTTCCGCCAAGCGTTAGCAGAGCTGGCATCTATGCCCCGCCTCGTGATCGATATGAGCGCAGTCCCCTTCGTGGACTCAGCCGGCCTGGGTGCCCTAATTGGAGGCATACGGCGGGCGCGCGAGCTGGGCGGGGACGTAGTCGTGGTTTGTAACCGCGCCAGCCTCGTCCGGACGCTTCGCACCACCGGTTTTGACCGGATCGTCGTCATGACCGAAACGGTCGACGAAGCAAAAGAGGCTTTTGGGCGAGCACAGGGTGCGGGAGCCGCTTCCGACGGCTAGGTAGGTCTAAGGCTCAGTCCAAAAGGCCCCGCCGCTCAGGTGGGACTTACGTGGAAGGGGCCGCCCCCGCTAGACGTCCTTGGGCAGTCCGCCCAGCGCGCGCACATGCTCGGTCAGGACCTGGGTGGCGCCGGACAAGAACCTTTCGACAGTGGCGAGCTCGTCGGTGCTGTAGCTCGCCATCAGCTGTTCCATCCGGCTCCCCAGCGGCTCCAAAAAGTCCCGGGCCACGGCCATTGCCGGCGCTCTGTGCACGAGCTTTACCTGCCTGCGGTCAAAATTGTCGGTTTCACGCTCCACATGTCCTGAGCGCACAAGCCGGTCGACGACGCCAGTCACGGCACCCGAAGTCAGGTTCAGCGCCTCGGTGAGCACCTTTGGCGTGGCACATCGACCGTCGCGCTGAGTGTTCATGATGACGAGCAGTGCGTGCAGGTCGGTGCGGTGCATTTGCTGCGCCGAGGCAAAAACCTCGACCATGCGGCCCGATTGGGCCCCGTAATCGCGCAACGCGCCCACCAGCCGGTCATAGAGCTGATGACGTTCACCGTCAATGAGTGCCGGCGCAGGCGCGCCGTCCTCCCCCCCGTGGCACTCAGGCGCCACGACTTCTGCCCCCATTTGTGGTCCCCTCCCGATGGCGGGGCCGGCACTGAGCACCAGCTCCTCCAAACCCCACCTAAACAATAGGGGCAGGCAGAGGGGGGCGCTGGTTTCACCTCCTTCGTACCAACTCGGGGCGAAGTCCGCCGGTCGATCCTAGGAGCTGCTCGGGCAGACGGTGCCGCCGGGAGGAAGCCGCTTGGTGATCAGGTACTGGTCAGCCCACTTCTGCACGCAAGTGCTGTAGAGGTACCCCGTGTGGCCGGGCCCCTTGCGGGTCAACAGCCGTGCGCCGAGCTGCTTACTGACATTGACAGCCCAGCGGTAGGGGGTGGCCGGGTCGTCCGTGCTCCCGATGAGCAGCAGTGAACGGCCAATGGGCGAGCTGGCAGGAGCCTCCCGTCCCTGCGCCGGGATCGGCCAATAGGCGCACCCGAGGTCACCCCAAGCCATCGCCGCACCGAAATCGGGCGACCCCTTCTGCAACTGGGATGCGAGCGACTGGTAGGGAGCAACAGAGCGGGGATAGGCCTGGTCCAGGCAGTTGGTTGCTGTGTTGGCTGCCGTCAGGTCAGCGAACTGGCCGTTGTCCTGTAAGCCCTCGAAGCTGTAGGCGGCAGCTGCGAGGTCCGAGCCGTCGCCAGAAAGCGCCGTTGCGATCGCTTGGGCCAGGAACGGCCAGCTCTGGTCGGAGTAGAGCGAACCGAGGACAGCCGTCTCGGCAACACCAACCGTTACTCTCTGGCGTCCCCCGTACTGCGCCTTTAGGTTCGCCCAGAGCTTGTGCCCGTTTTCCAGCTCGCTTATCAGTTGGCGGTAGGCCGCCTCGGCCCCGACCGGGAGCTGCGTACCGCAGACCTTGTCGGTACTGCACCACTTGAAGAAGTCGTGGAGGTCGGTTTCGAAGCCGATCGCCTGGTCTCGAGCAACGGCGCGGTAACCGAGTGAGGGATCCACGACCCCATCGAGGACCATGACCCTTACACGGGCCGGGTACATGTGGGCGTAAGTCTCGCCAATGAAGGTGCCGTAGGAGAAGCCCAGGTAATCCAGCTTGGGCTGGGCGAGGGCAGCGCGAAGTTGGTCAAGGTCGCGGACCGTGTCGATGGTGCTCATATGCCTGAGCAGGTCGGGCGGGCTGTTTTTTAGGCAAGCGTTGTCGAATGACTTGGTCGATGCCACCAAAGAGCGGACCTGGGCAGGAGTGCTCGGTGCCGGGTCCTCGGCTATCAGGGCACGCAAACCTGCGCTACCTACGCACTGGACACCTTCGCTTTCGTTGACCCCTCTGGGGTCCCAGCTGACGAGGTTGAAGGCATGGCGCAAGGCCCCAGGGAAGGGGGTCCCCTCCAAGAACTGCACTCCCGAGCCGCCGGGGCCGCCAGGGTTCATGAGCAGGTCTCCGAGCGGGTGAGGGTTGGTCGAAGGTTGCTCCACGACGGCCAGGGGCACGGTGGGGCCCTTGGGGTCGGAGTAGTCAACCGGCACTTTGAGCGTGGCGCAGCGGTAGGTCCCGTCGCAGCGGTGCCACGTCAGCGCCGGCTTCGGCACCACCCCTGCCACAGTGCCGCTTCGTCCAAGCGCTCGTGTTTGCCCCGCCGGCTCGGCCCCAGCCGTTGTCGCAGGCAGGACCGCTGCCACCACCACAAGTGCGCTCGCCGCCGTGGAGGCGACCCGTAAGAGTGCTCGCGACCCGATCATTTCCCGGCCAACCTAGCCCCTGGCACTGACAGCAAGAAGCGCGCGCGGGTCAGGCGGGAAGCGGCAGGCGCGGTGCCGGCCAAGGGCAGGCGCGGTGCCGGCCAAGGGGCCTGGGGCCGGCCGCTCGCGCAAAGAAATTCGCGCTAACAGTGTTGGCCGACGCTCCAGATGGGTACATGGTGTCCTGACCCGACGCGCCCACGTGGAGGCCCAGTGCCCGACATATGTGACCTGATCTTGGACGACCACGAACTTTTTCGCCGCCGCTTCGCAGAGATGGATGACCTCAGGGCATCAGGGACGCAGACCGAGAGGGTCGCAGCCGCATGGGAGGCCCTGGGCGACCACCTTGACCTGCATGCTGCCGCCGAGGAAGAGCTCTTTTACCCGGAGCTGCTTGAGGTCGGCAAGCGCAGCGAAGAAGAGACCGAGGACGCCATCACCGACCACAACGAGATCCGTGATGCGGTCCGCAAGGCATCCCAGTCCGAACCGGGTTCGCAGGCGTGGTGGCAGGCGATTGCCGACGCCCGCAAAGCCAACAGCGACCATATGGCCGAAGAGGAGCGAGGCGCACTGGCGGACTTCCGCCTCAACGCCAGCCCCTCAGCCCGTGAAGACCTCGGCGGGCGCTGGTTGCAGTACCAGGCCGAGCATTCGGGGGTGCTGCACATCGACCGGGCCGACAAGGACGCCGACAGCTACATCGCCTCGCACAAGCGCTGAAGACTCCGAGCCCTGCAGGTTGACCGCTTTCCCAGTTCCCTGCCGTCAGTTCCCTGTGCCTTCGTAGAGCACGAGCCCCTTCCGGAACATCCAGATGCCGCCGGCCACTACGTAAACCGCTACCAAAGGTGTGAACCAGCCCGCCCACCAGTACCGTCCTTGGTGCAGGAGCGCTGACGCTGGGACGAAGCTGACGAAGGCGAACGGCAATGCGGTGAGCAGCACTGCTCGGAGGGCGACCGAATAGACCGTTATCGGGTACCGGCAAAGGTCGCCCAACTGGTGGAGCGTCATGGCCACCCTGGCGGTCGGGCTCTTCAACCAAAACGCCGTGCAATTGCTGGCAAGGGAAATACCGAACTTGACTGCGATGCCGCTGCCGATCAGGACGATGGCCGAGGCCACGCTGACCAGGCTCCAGTGAATGCTCGAGTGCAGCGCGGCAAGGACTATGAGCACCGAGCCCAGCCCGATGTTGCCCAGGCCGTTGGTCCCCAGGTCGGAGCTCATGACCTGCAGTAAGGGCGAGAACGGCCTCACGAGGATACGGTCGAGCTCGCCCCGGTTCACAAACACCGAGATGCGCCACGTGCCTTCGGCAAAAAGCGACCCGAGCCCCTCGGCAAAAAAGACCATGGCATATATGAGCATTACGTCCCACATGTGCCAGCCGTCTATTGACGGGAGCCGGCGAAAGATCGCTCCTATGAACACCAAGCCGAGGCACTGGCTCAATATGGCGGCTACAACGAGGATCCAAAAGTCGGCTTCGTACTCGAGCACCGCGCGCAATTGTGCCCCCAGGCAGCGCCGGTAGAGCCACGCCGCGCGGCGCACTCTCCCCCAGGCGCTCAGCCCGGTTACGGGGAAGCGAGCGACATTTGGGTCCCGTACCTTGGCCACCGTCAGCCGCCGTGCACCGTCAGCCGCCGGGAGGCCCTGGACCACGCCAGGCGGGTCAGCAACAGGCCACCGATCACCCATGCCCACTGCACGACCAGGCCCTCGACCAGGCTCCCGCCGTGCAGTCGCCCGGCGAAGATAAGCCCTGGGGTCGAGGCCATGCCCTGGAAAGGCAGAACCTGAGCCGGGTCTTTCAACCATACGGGCAGCAGGGACAAGGGGATCATTGCTCCAGAAAGAAGAGCCGTGATGGCTTGGCGCGCCCATGAGAGCCCCAAGTAGTTGTGCGTCCAAAAACAAAGCAGGGTCACAACATACGTAGCCGTCCACTTGAGCGGGAGCACTGCTGCCATGCTCACGAGGAAGGCCGGCCACAGGTACGCAGGCGGCAGGCGCAGGCCGCCGAACGCCATAACGGTCAAAACGGATATGGCGACACCGGTAGCCAGTTCGGCCACTCCCAACCCCAAGCTTTCGGCCAAGCGTGCCAGCTGGTAGTCCACGGGCCTGGTGAGGTCTATGGCCACGCTGCCGTCGAGGATGCGCCCGGCCATTTGCCATTCGGCCGACATGCTCACCAGCGTGGAGGCCACAAAGGTGACGGCTATGTAGCTGCGCATCGTGGTCCACGTCCAGCCGCCCATGTTGTGGGCGTGGGCGAGGATCGTGCGCCACAGGTACAGGGTCGTAAGCAGCAAGAACACGCTCATGGCGATGCCCAGCCAAAACGAGAGCGCGAAATTGAGCACCGAGCGGCGCGCCGCCCGTGCCATGGCCGCGTAGGTGCGCCAACTGGCGGGCCTCGGGCCTGCCCGGTCGTCACCGACCAGCAAAGGAGCTCCTGCAGAGGCGAGCACTATGGTGGCCTGCTTCATGGCCGGCCGGCCTTCACCGACTCCAGCGACAGCTCGCCGGCGTACAGCTTGCGGATCACATCCTCGATCGCAGGTTCGGAGATGCGCATGTCTTCCACCTCCGCCTCCGCCGTTACCGCGGCCAGTACCTCCCCTGCACTTGAAGCCGTCTTGTCGAACACAACCGTCAACTCGCGCTCTCGCTCTCCGGCGGCGACGGCGAGGCCGGGCAGGCGCCTGCGCACTGCTGCCACGCTCACCACTCCGGCCAGCTGGAAATGAATGGTGCGCTCACGGGCGAACGCATCCTTGACAGCTTCGAGAGACCCGTCGTAGACCACTCGGCCGTTGTCGATAATTACCAAACGTTGGCAAATGTCCTCTATGTCCCCAAGGTCATGAGTGGTCAACATGATCGTGGTGCCTTCTTTTACTAATTGACGAACAAAGGCGCGGACCTTGTCTTTTACGGCGATATCGAGGCCAACAGTGGGCTCATCGAGGAAAACCACCCTGGGCGCGTGAAGTAGAGCGGCGGCCAGGTCCGCCCGCATGCGTTGCCCGAGGGACAACTTCCGGGCGACAACCGGGAGCAAAGGGCTGAGGTCCAGGACGGAGTCGAACCGCTCCAGGCGTTGCTCGAAGGTCCGCTGGCTGAGCCCGTACATGTCCCTTAGGAGCTCGAGTGAGTCACGCAGGGTGAGATCCCACCAAAGATGCGTTCTCTGGCCGAACACGACGCCGATCTGGCGGGCGTTGGCCACCCGCTCCTTGTGGGGCACGACGCCACCGACCTGGAGAGAACCCGAGGTGGGCACGAGTATGCCGGCGAGCATCTTTATGGTCGTGGACTTGCCGGCACCATTGGGGCCGACATAAGCGACCGCCTCGCCATCATCGACCACCAAGTCGAGACCGCGCACGGCGACATGTTCGCTATAGCGCCGCTGCACCAGGTGCTTTGCCGCACCTTTCAATCCGGGCTGCTTGTCGGGCCGGCGGAACACTTTGGTCAAGCCCTGTGCCTCGATTAGCGCCATGGCGGTTTATCCTGCCACGTCGGGTGGGGGTGGCGCCACGCGTTTCCTTAAGATGGCTTCGGGCCTGGATGGGTATGTACTCATGGTGCCGGGGCACCCCGGCGGGCCCGGCGCCCACCTTCGGGGCGCGCGCCGGGCCGGACCAAGGAGGCGGACATGGGGACCGTGGACAAAATGAAGGACAAGGCCCAGGAAGTGAAGGGGGGCACCAAGGCAGGCGTCGGCGCCGCCACGGGTGACCGTTCGATGGAGACCGAGGGCAAGATGGACAAGGCCGGCGCCAACTTGAAGCAGGCCGGCGAGAAGATCAAGGACGCGGCGAAGAGCTAGCCGGGCTCAGGCCTAACTTTTTTCGACAGCAACATTGGCAGGTCCCGGGGCCGCGAATCGGGCCCCGGGATCGTTCCTGTACCGAGGCACCACGCCCAACCCTGCGGGTCTCTAACCCTCCAGGTACCGCAGCACGGCCAGGACACGGCGATGGTCCCCGGGAGTGGCCGGCAAGTCCAACTTCGAGAAGATGTTGGCGATGTGCTTTTCCACGGCCCCTTCCGATACGACCAGCGAGGCGGCTATCGCCGAGTTCGTGCGCCCCTCGGCCATGAGACCCAGTACTTCGCGCTCGCGGGCGCTCAAGCGCTCCAGCGTGTCGTTGCGCCGCGACACCCCCATCAGCTGGGTGACCACCTCGGGGTCCAGCGCAGTGCCCCCAGAAGCGACGCGCACCAGGGCATCGACGAAGTCAGACACGTCCGCCACTCGGTCTTTTAGCAGGTAACCCACCCGTGCGGCGCCGCCGGCGAGCAGCTCGGCTGCGTAACGCGTCTCTACGTACTGGGAGAACACGAGGATGCCGACTTCAGGGTGGCTCCGGCGCAGAGCCAAGGCAGCCTTCAGGCCCTCGTCGGTGAAGGTGGGCGGCATGCGGATGTCCACCACCGCCACGTCCGGTGGGTCTCCGGAGACGGCCTCTTCGAGGCCGGTCGCGTCGCCTACCGCGTGAGCCACCACGAAACCGCGGTCCGCCAGCAACTGGCTGAGGCCGTCGCGCAAGATGGCCGAGTCTTCGGCGATGACGACTGTTATGGGCCGAGGCCCGTCCTTATGAGCCACCTCCTTATCAGGGCCCTCCTTGTCAGGCACGGCAGGGAAGATCGACCGTGATCGCGGTTGGGCCACCTTTGGGGCTGGCGATGCTCAGGTGCCCGTCGACGGCACCCACCCGCTCAGCCAAGCCCGCCAACCCGCTCGAGCCAGAGCCACCCGGCGCCATTGCTGCACCCCCACGACCGTTGTCTCGGACCACTAACCGCAGCCACGGGCCGTGCTGCGCGCAGGTCAGCGAGGCTCGCGTGGCTTGCGAGTGCTGGGCCACGTTGGCCAAGAGCTCGGCAGCGCAGAAGTAGCAAATTGCCTCGATCGAAGCTGACGGCCGCCCATCCACGGAAACAGTGACCTCGGTCGGCACTGCACTGCGGGCAGCCAACGTCGTCAATGCGTTCTCCAGACCGGTATCGAGGGCGGGGGGGTGTATGCCCCGAGCCAAGTCTCGCAGGTCGGAGATGGCCTCCTTGGCACCTCGATGGGCTTCGTCCACCAACCGGCGCACCGCTTCGATCTGCTCGGCCGGTGACTGCGCCCCGGAGATAGGCAACCCGCCAGGGTCTCGCTGGTCAACAAGGC
>DASSZK010000096.1:0-14942 GCA_035702845.1 Acidimicrobiales bacterium | reverse complement strand
TTGGGGGTCTCAGCTGCGTCGGCTCGCCCGCGCGGCTGCTGGCGGGCTTTGAACATGTCCAGCATGCGGTCCGTGACGACGACGCCCCCGACGATGTTGAGTGTGGCCAGGAAGACGGCAACAAACGCCAGGCTCATCTGCAAAGCGCCTTGGGCCTGAGACGCGATAGCCATCGCTCCCACGAGGATGATCCCGTGGATCGCATTACTGCCCGACATGAGCGGCGTATGCAGGATGCTCGGGACCTTGGAGATGACCTCGAAGCCGACAAAGACGGCCAGGACGAATATCACGAGCAGGTCTGCGGCGTCGTAGATCATGCCTGAGCTCCTTCCAGAGCGCTACGAGCTGGTTCGTAGTGGACGGCACCACCGAGCGTCACCGCGCTCTTGTCAACGATCTCGTCACTGCGATCCGGTGATAGCTCGCCGTCCTTCACCAGCAACTTGACAAACGAACTGACATTTCGGGCATATAAGGCGCTCGCATGGGTGGGCATAGTCGCCGCCAGCTCCGAGGCGGCGATTATACGTACACCACCGACGACCACGTCCTGGCCGTCGACTGTCAGCTCACAGTTGCCGCCGGTGGCCGCGGCCAGGTCGACGATTACCGCACCGGGATGCATGGAGCGCACCATGTCGGCACTCACCAGCACGGGCGCCCTGCGACCAGGGATGGCAGCGGTCGTTATAACTACGTCGGAGGAGGCGACGTGAGAGGCGATCATCTCCTGCTGGCGAGCGAGGAACTCCTCGGATTGGGCGGCGGCATAGCCTCCACTTCCCTCTTGGGCCTCCAGCGGCAGTTCCAGGAAGCTTGCCCCCAGGCTCTTCACCTCTTCGCGCGCCGCCGTCCTCACGTCGTATGCACTTACCACGGCTCCCAGGCGCCGGCAGGTGGCGATGGCCTGCAAACCGGCTACACCGGCACCCATGACCAGCACGCGGGCGGGAGGTACTGTGCCCGCCGCCGTCATAAAGAGAGGAAAGAACTTCGCGAGCGAGCGTGCTGCAATTAGAGCGGCGCGGTAACCGGCAACTGTCGCCTGTGAGGACAACGCGTCCATTACCTGCGCTCGGCTGATACGTGGGACCAGCTCGAAGCTGTAGGCGTCGACTCGACGACTGGCTAGTTCGCGAACGACGTCCAGATAGCCGGAAGGAGCCAAGAAGCTGAGCAGCGAGCTGCCCTCGCGCAGCAGGCGCACTTCGTCGACGGAAGGTGGTTGCACTTTGACAACCATGTCAGCCTGGCCAAAAAGATCCTTAGCCCCATCGACAAGCACCGCTCCAGCTGCTTCGTAATCGGCGTCGCTGAACAACGCCTCCTCCCCCGCGCCCCGCTGCACCAGGACTTCGATCCCCGGCATTCGGGATAACTCAGCTGGGACGAGGGCGACCCGTCGCTCTCCGGTCTTGGTCTCTTTAGGTACTGCCAGCTTCACTTCGGCCTCCGTCCAAACCAGGGAGACGATACACCAGCGGGCGCCAAGAGGCGGTGATCCCTAAGGACGTCCGCCTGCAACAGCAGCCAAAGAGCCACGCAGAGCGGCCTTCGCAACGCGGCCACCTGTGTTGGAGCGGACGCGCAACACCCGCCCTCTTAGTACCTTGCGGGACCAACGAAGGGCGGGTGTGCCACTGAACGATGGCAAAGACCTCACGGACAGCCCGGCCAACCGAACTGTGCGATAGCACGCATCAGGGGACTATGCCCGTCTGGCAGGAGTGCCCCATTTACGCACTAAGAGCGGCGCCGGCCACCCTTGGACTGAGCTGCCTCGTAAGCAGACCGGACCTCGGCGGGTATACGGCCGCGGTCGCCCACTGCATAACCCTGAGCACGCGCCCATTCGCGGATCTCGGCTTGAGATTCACCGCGGGGTGCAGCAGCAGAACGGCTGGCGCGAGGAGCACGGCCCGCGGGTGCGGCACCGCGACGGCGGCCGCGCCCACCGCGACCGGCAGAATGCCCGGCGTTGGCAAAACCTTCGAGCACACCCTTGACCTCATTGAAGTGGTTCTTGCAAAGGTCCAGCGTGTACGTCTTGCCATTGAAGCTAAAGGTCAAGTAATCGGAGGCACTGACGTCTCCGTCTTCAAGGTCGCAGGTTACGACGACCTGGGTGATACGGGCCACTTGGGATCCCCTTTCGGCTGCGGCCGCGCACCGGCGCACGGCACCAATAGCACAGAGTACTTCATGATCGCGCCAAATGACAATTTTGCCACAAGTGTCACAGGGGGAGACGCTCCGCAAAGGTCCGGGGCCCAAAGCTTGTAGCCAAACGCGCCTGGGCCAAACGCGCCTGGGCCAATCTCTTCTCGGCCAATCTCTTCTCGGCCAATCTCTTGTGGGCCAAACGCGCCTGGGCCGATCTCTTCTCAGGCAATCTCTTGTGGGCCAAACGCGCCTGGGCCAATCTCTTCTCAGGCAATCTCTTGTGGGCCGATCTCTTCTGTGGCCTGTTTGGGCTGACTGTTGTTTGGCCGTCAGCTCTCGGCCCACAGGCTTGCGGCCGACCATCTTGGCCCGGATGTTCCTCCCTCAGAGCTTCCTGCGTGAAGCGATTCTTCGCCAAACTGCGCTCAAACAAGGTGCCCGAAGAACCGGAGCGAAACAACAGGGCTCAAGACGAACCTGCGCAAGAACTTCCGGAAAGCCATAGCGGCCGCCATGGAGTTTGCGCCCTAGGGGCCTGGCACGTCGTCGACCAGTTCTGGATGGCGCAATCCGTGCCCAGTCCTGAGAACATCCTTAATGCGGTCTCGGCCTATCTCTCAGAGTGCTGGAGCCACCGCATCTCGGCCACACCACGTTGTGGTGGCCAATGCGGGACACCGACCCGCATCGGCTTCATTGCGCGGCCGACCTCAGAGCCGGAGGCGCAATGCGCGCCACATCCGACTTTGGGCGAGGCGGCAACGCCACGTTCTCTTTCACTGCCGGAAGTAAATCCCCCGCCACACCCAGCGTTGTACACACAGCGCGACAGGCTGAGAAGTGAGGCATTGGCACAAACTCGGACAGGGGGCCGGGGGGACGGGCGTGGCGTTCGGCCAAGCGAACATTTCTCAAAGACGAAGATAAGCCGGCGGCGCACTTGCCCGTGAGCACTCGCGCTCCAAGCCGAGTGCCTGGGACGCCACGCGTAGCCGGGCGCAGAACAAAAGCGGCACAGGGGTACCGGCGCGCCGGTGTCCTGTGCCGCTTGGTGCGTGGGCGCTGCGGGCCTCGATCCCGCGACCTTCGCCTTGTAAGGGCGGCGCTCTTCCAACTGAGCTAAGCGCCCGACCCACCTATGTTAGTTACTTGGGGGCCCACCGGGCGATGTAAACGCGCCTCATGCCGTGAGCCTGCTGCGGTCGTCTTCGACGGCATGCAGAGCTACGAGTTCATGTGCCGCCTCGCTCGGTGCAAGCCTGTCGTTCTTGGGAGGCCTGCCCCGTTTTCGTTTCCGGGGGATCACCCTGCCGTCGGCGAAGAGCTGACCGCCCCAGACGCCGGCCGGCTCACGCCGCTCCAGCGCGCCGTCCAAGCATGGGCTGATCAGCGGGCAACTCCCGCAGATGGCCTTGGCCAATTCGATCTCGGGGATCTCGTCCGAGAAAAAAAGGGCGGTCATGGTGTTGGCGCCGTCCCGGCATGCAGCATCCTGCCAGGTGAGCGTCGTTGCCTGCTCGGTGTCGTCCTCGCTGTCGGACCAGCTGTAGGCGAACATCCTGTGTCCTTTCCGATTGGTCTTGGCTTCTAGGTCTGTCGTGTGCCGGTTGTTGCTGCTACGTCGGTACTCGGTCGGTGCTGCATTTCGGGGAACAAAAAAGGCCGCCGGGGTTTCCCCGGCGGCCTTTGGGCCTTCTAACAAGTGACCTCTCAGCTTGGAGGTCGCTCGCTGGGGCTCATCAGCCGCTCGGGGTTGCGGTACCACTTGGACGTGAACGCGGCTCCCGGCATGCCAGCAATGAGAGATGCATTGGTTGCGGAACCGGCAAGGGCCCCGGAACGGGGGCCGCAAAAGAGCTGCGTGGCGTGGAAGGCGCGCCCGACGGTCAGCTGCTGCACGTGGTGATTTTGCATGCTGACCTCCCTACGGGTGCGCGTGTACACGGACGATCCCATCATACGAGCACGCGAGCGCCGAGATGTCAAACGAATTATCGCGGCCTACGCCTCACCGCGGCGATGTGCCAAAAGTGCGCCCGCCAGCTGACCCGTCCCAGCGGCAACGAGGCTACGGCGCTCCCCGGGCCGGCGCAGTACGAGTTCCCTGCCGCCGACCTCGTGCACAACCGCGCCTGCCTCCAGGCACACGAGCATCGCTCCCAGGTAATCCCACGGTGCGAGGCCCCGCGGGCTGGCGTCCACAAAGGCGTCGACGGCACCGCTGGCCACGGCGCAAAGCTCAAGCGCCGCAGCTCCAAAAGCGCGGTACTGGGCCCAGCCGTAATGGTGGTCGGGGTACCCGTTGAACGCGACGACAGACGAGGTGACCTGCGTCTCGCCCGAAGCCCGCAGCACTTGGCCGTCAAGTCGAGCTCCCCCTCCTCGGACGGCCGTGTAGCACTGCCCGGCGGGCGGGCATGTCACAACTGAGCACATCGGGCCCGCGCCGTCCAAGGCACACAGGCTTACGGCCCAAAAGGGAAGGCCGCGTGAGGCATTGGTGGAACCGTCGACTGGGTCGATGACGACAAGGACCTCTTTGCCCGCGCCGTGCAGCCCGGACTCCTCGGAGAACACGCCGAGCCCGGCTCGCTCCAGCACTGCAATAGCCGCTTCGTCGGCCACAGTGTCGTGAACGTACTGGTGATCGCCGGCACCGGTGAGGCCCCAGCGTTGGTTGTGAGCGAGAGAACCCGCGACCGCTGTAGCGGCGTCGAGCAGCACTTCGAGGACACGGTCCGTCACAGGCCACCTCCCGTGGGCATCCCAAGCTGTCACATGGGCGCTCGGGTAGCCAAGTCCACCACCCCCGTCCTCAGCGCGCCACCGAGGGTGGTCAAACTCGGCAGGCCATCCTGCCCTGTCGCATTTGCCGCTGCGCCCTGCTCGAAAAACCCAGACCCTGGGTAAAATCTCCGTTCGTAAGGAGACGTGTTCTGAGCGAAGTTAGGTGTGGGCAGTTGGAGCCGGAACCTTTCGTCGTGCGCTTCGACGGTGAACTTGACGCGGGCGATACCTCGTTCGAAAACGACCTGCTCGCTGCCGCCAGTTCTGGGGCGCGCGCCGTAGTGGTGGACATGCGCCGGGTGTCGTTCGTCGACTCTGCCGTCGTCCGAGCCCTCGTCGTGGCGCACCGCACCTTGACCAGTACCGGCGGGTGGCTCCGGGTTGTGTACACCCACCACCTGATCCGGCGGGTCATCGACCTATGCGGGTTGAGCGAACTACTCCCTCAGTACTCGAGCATCGAGTCGGCGCTACGGGGGACAGTGGCTGCCCTCCCGGCGACGGAATCCGCTCTGCAACAGAACCGGCGATGAACGACGAAGTCCACCAGCTGCACCTGCCTTGCCGGCTCTCCAGCGTAAAGCTCGGCCGGCACTTCGCACGCGACGTGCTGGCGGCGGCAGGCTTGGTCGAGCTGTGCGACACCGCCCAGCTCGGGACGAGCGAGCTGGTGGCCAATGCCGTGCGCCACGCCGGCACCGACATATTGCTCACGGTGAGCCTCAGCAACGCCGTGACGATCTCGATCGAAGACCACCAACCGGAGCTTCGCCGGCCGATGCCGCCACGCTCGGACGAGCTCGGGGAATCGGGCCGGGGCTTGCACATAGTCGCTGCTGTGAGCCAGGACTGGGGAGTGCGGTCCATCGCCGGAGGCAAGGTCATATGGTTCACCTTGTCGCTTCCGCAAGCGGGGGCCCCGGATGCGCGCATGCTGCACATCCATGCCCCCCGTGCACTCCCTGGTGAAGCGACTTCCCAACAGGGACGCCAGCGCTGAAGCACCCTGCTGGTGCGGGGCGCCTCGCCGCCCATTACCGTTGTGGGCAATGGCCGTCATAGATGTGGCCGGCTATGTGGCCGAGCTCAAAGATCATGCTGTGGACCACGGGTTCCACGTCCACGACGAGAGGCACTTCGTCGAGACGTACTCGCTGCGCCAGGCATGGGAAGTAGACCTTCACCCCGAAGAGGCGTGCAACGGCCCGCTTGACCTTCACCTCGCACTCGAAGTCGACCCGCGGGCGCTGCTCTCGTTCGAAGATGCGGTTGTCGACCTCCCTGACGGAGCCGACCCGCCGGACCAGTTCCATTTCCCGCTGACCTTCACCTGGGCCCTACCACCGCTGCCCAACGGACCGGACCTGCTCCACCTGGCCATCGATCTGGCCGGCATCGGCGGCCTGGAGTTCCCGCTCGAGGCGTCGGCTATCGACAGTTACCCTTCGGCGACCGACCCGGCCGAGCGCCGCCTGACCATCGTTGCCAAACAAAAGGTCTCCCTGGCCAAGGTCCTCGCAGGCGAGGAGATGCTCTGCGAGATTTTCGACAAGGCCCTCGCCGTGAGCGAGTTCCTCCTCGAATCCGCACCTGTGTGGATGAAAGAAGACTGAGCTCGACGCACCGCGCCCGGCTCGGACTTCAAGGGGAGTGCGTGGTCCTCGCCAGACACTTCTCGAACTCATCCCCTCTGAGCAGGGCGATCAGGGCCTACCGTGGGCTACACCTCTCTAAAGCACCGCCCGAACGTTCCAGATGGGTGCCGAATAGAGCAAAATGGCTCAATGACACAGAGATGGCCCAGCTAGTCGAACACTACAAGGCCGGAGCCTCCGTCTACAAGCTAGCCCTAGAGTTTGGCGTCCATCGGACGATCATCTCGCAGCGCCTCAAAGGCGCCGGTGTCAAGATGCGACGCCAGCCGCTGACACCGGATCAGGTTGAGACAGCGGCTGAACTCTACGCCACAGGCATGTCGCTTGCCGATGTCGGCCATAGGCTTGGTGTTCATGCCTCAACCGTTCATCAAGCTCTCAGGCAGACCGGGGTGGTAATGCGGAAACCGTGGGAACATCCTCGGCAGCGGGCCGATGCTGGTTCAGATCCTGCGTCTTGAGACTGAAGTGGCAATTCGGCACTGCATCTTATCAACTCACGTCTGACAAGTATCCCCCCGCTAACACTAAGAGTATCCAACTATCTAGTGTGTAAGTGCACCACTATTTACATATATAAACAAGCGCAATATAATACGTGATAGTTACACTTGAACACATAGCAAACACGTAGCATCCACACCACATTCATCATGTTACAACGAGTAGGAGATCCGGGATGTTCCAATGCAGCAACGCCTAAGGCTCGCATAGCTTCAGCTGTAAGTGCGCTCGTATTCTTCCTGACTCTAGTCGGAGCTGCAACCTTTGTGTCCGGCCGTGCCAGTGCGTTGGCCGGAGCCGACCTTAACCCTTGGAACACCACGACAAGTCTACCTAATCCTACGGACGGTTTAACGACAATCTCATATGACAGCTATATCTACGCTGTTGGCGGAAGTACCGGAGCAGCCACCGCCACTGTTGACTACGCCCCTATTAATGCGAACGGCACCTTAGGTTCCTGGACCGCCACGACGAGCCTACCTGCCGCGACTCAGGCCGCCACTTCCGTTGTATATAACGGATACATCTACGAGATTGGAGGGTACACGACGGCCGAAAGCTCTGTCGTCAACTACGCCCCTATTAATGCGAACGGCACCTTAGGTTCCTGGACCGCCACGACGAGCCTACCTGCCGCGACTCAGTACGCCACTTCCGTTGTGTATAACGGATACGTCTACGAGATAGGAGGGTACACGACGGCCGAGACTTCCGTCGTCGATTACGCCCCTATTAATGCGAACGGTACCTTAGGGGCTTGGACCGCCACGACGAGCCTACCTGCCTCAATCGAAGATGCTACATCAGTTGTCTACAACGGATACGTCTACGAGATTGGAGGGTACACGACGGCCGAGACTTCCGTCGTCGATTACGCCCCTATTAATGCGAACGGTACCTTAGGGGCTTGGTCTAGTACAGCCAGCCTGCTGGCGGCGACGGTTGACTCCACATCGTTAATATCCAACGGATACGTCTACGAGATTGGGGGATATAACGGTACCTCTCCGCTCACTTCTGTAGACTATGCCTATATTAATAGCAATGGCGCTCTAGGATCCTGGACTGCTACATCAAGCCTGACCACCCCCACGCTTAGCGCTAGTACGGTATTCGCCAACGGGTATCTCTATGAGATCGGAGGCTATAACTCCGGGAATCTCTCCACTGTCGAATATACTGGCATTTCTCCATATCAGCTAACCTCGCGATCACTGACTATGTCTAACTCGGAATCGATAGCATCAGGTCTTACCTACCATGTGTCAGTCGATACGGGTGATGCTGGAAGCGTCCAGAGTATAATCGTGGACTTCTGTTCAAACAGCCCAGTCACAGGTGTCGCTTGTACGGCACCCGGAGGTTTCAGTGTCGGTACTTCCCCATCCGTTGCCAACCTGCTGCTTGGTGGCGCAGTGGATGGCGGTGGTACGTGGACAGCCTCCTCCGCCAACTCAGGTCGGACCCTAATCTATACACGCAGTGCGCCGGTATCACTTAGCAGCGGCGAGAGCATCTCCTTTGACATTGACAACGTCTCTAATCCCTCGGCCACTGGAACCTTCTATAGCCGCATGATGATATACGATTTTGATCAGAGCGGATACACCGCTACTTCACCAGGCGCCTACACCCAGTTCGGCGGATTCGCTCTATCTACGGCTAGTACGATTGATCTATCGGCCACAGTACAAGAAGAGATCACATTCTGCGTCTACCAGAGCACCTGTGGTAGTCCGGTGAACGTTGCCTTGGGCCATACTGTCGGCAATGCGACTGTGATTGACAGTACCGTGGTGGATACGCAACCAGTTGACTTCAGTCTGTCTACCAATGCCAATCATGGAGCTAGTGTTAGCATCCTGGGCTCTACGCTAACCGATGCCGCTGGACAAACTATACCCGCAATGACTACCAGTGGTTCAATAACGGCCGGCACAGCCGACTTTGGAATATACCTATCGAGCCTGGGGAGTGGAATGAGCGTCGCCAGTCCGTATGCGACCTCTGCGTCCGGGTACTACTACGGTGCAACAGGGACAACCACCAATGAACTCGCTAGCAGCTCAGCGCCAGTCAATAACTCCGTAAGTACCATCACCTACGGGGTGACGGCAAGCAACAACACACCATCAGGTATCTACACTGCAAGCCATCAGCTGATAGCTACCGGGACATTTTGAGAGTGCAGAATCCCGGACTACTCGAGATACCATGACGACGGCGGCCGGCCGTCGTCAGCCAGATTTCGTCTCACCGAGCATGGTCTGGGCTCGCTCAATACGCTGCCGCAGCCCATTCTGAAAGTCCGGCGTCTGCTTACGTCCCTCGATGTGCTCCGAGATCGCTGCCCGGATGACCTCCGAGATGGGCTGGCCGTCGACCATGGCAACGGTCTCCAGCTCCTCCGCCTGCTCAGCAGACAGGCGGATCGTCATGGCCTTCGCAGGCTTCATGCCTGCCATGTTGCCACTGGGGTAGGTCGGTTGTCAACCACCGTGTCACCGTGGTATCTTGGTGGCAGAAGGAGGTTAGCCCATGTCCGACGAAGCAGCGGCAGGTAGCTCACCAGCAGGCGAAGACCAGGAGCACGTGTTCCACATTCAGATTGACCGGGCACACTATGACGTGTCCCAGCCCCAGCTGACAGGGACCGAACTCCGGGATCTACCACCGGCCCCGATACCCCCGACCCGTGACCTGTTTGAAGTCATACCCGGCCATCCCGACCGCAAGATCGAGGACAGCGATGTCGTGGAGATGCACGACGGCCTGCGATTTTTCACAGCACCGGCAACGATTAACCCGGGCCTGGGTCCCCTCTTCTGATCGGACGGAGCCGCTAGTCATGAACGTCCCCGCTACTGATGCGACGTACTTGGCCGATCGAGGGCTGACCTACCAGGTGAGCCAGGAGAACGGCATGACATGTGTCGTGCTAGTGCAGTGGCCGCTCCCCCCCGGCTTCAACTGCGCCTCCTCCGACCTCCTCCTAAGGCTCAGCGCTGGCTACCCCGACGTCCAGCCGGACATGTGGTGGTTCGACCCACCCATCCGACTGGCAAACGGTCAGGAGCTCCCGGCGACCCAGGTGATCGAACGCCACCTCGGCCGCAGCTGGCAGCGATGGTCGCGGCATTTCAACGGGGGCCAGTGGCAGTCAGGCGTCGACGGGCTTGAGAGCTATCTTGCGCTCATCCGACGTGAACTTGAGAGATCTGCATCAACAGGGGGCGCATGACCTGCACCCTCGTAATCCCCGAGCACCTGGCTAAGCAACTCCACGACGCCGTGGCGGCCGATCTTGAGTCGGGCGCGGTCCTGCTAGCGCGGGCCGTAACCGCTCCTTCCGGGGAGCTACGCCTGCTCGCCCGCAGCCTGCACTGGGTGCCCGACGATGCCTACATCCTTCGCGAGACCGACGAGCTTCAGATCGCTTCCGAGGGTTACGTCCCGGCACTAGCTGCTGCTGAGGCCGACGATTCGGTAGCCATGTGGCTCCACACGCACCCCGGGAACAGCGCTTGCCCGAAACCGAGCCGCCACGACGAGATCGTTGACACCGAGTTGGCGGATGTTTTTCGGCTCCGCTCGGGTACCGAGTGGTACGGCGCTGTTGTCTTGGCACACCACGAGGGCAGCGTCCGCTTCTGCGGGCACATCGAGAGCGAAACCGAGCGTTTCGACATCGACCGTATATGGTTAACCGGTCGACGCTTCACCCTGGCCCACAACTGGCTACACACTCAGGCTGCCCTGCCCGACATATTCGATCGAAACATCCGTGCTTTTGGTGGCGACATACAACGCGTGGTTAGCGACCTCCGAGTTGCAGTCGTCGGCTGCGGCGGAACTGGTTCGGCCGTTGCGGAGCAGTTGGTACGTCTGGGCGCTCGTCACCTGACTCTGTTCGACTCCGACGTACTCTCCGCTAGCAACCTTACCCGGGTCTACGGATCATATCCCTCCGATGTCGGACGCCCGAAGGTCGACGTGCTTGCCGACCACCTCCGGCGAATAGCGCCCGACATCAACGCTACGACTGTCAACAGCAAGATCACTGTCGAGGCAACTGCCCGCACACTGCTCGATGCCGACATCATCTTCGGGTGCACAGACGACAACGCCGGACGCCTCGTTCTGTCCCGGATCGCCTCGTATTTCCTGACGCCGGTCATCGACTGCGGCGTCCTTCTGAGCAGCGCACCCGGTGGTTTACTTGAAGGCATCGACGGTAGAGTCACGCTGCTAGCCCCAGGCACTGCTTGCTTGATCTGCCGGCGCAGGGTCGATACCTCTCGTGCGGCGGCGGAGCTGATGGAACCCGAGGAACGGCGTCGCCTGGCCGACGAGGGCTATGCGCCCGGCCTACCGGGAGTCGAGCCGGCAGTCGTCGCCTTCACGACACAGGTGGCAGCCGCTGCAGTCGGCGAGCTACTGGAGCGCCTGGTGCACTACGGACCCGAGCCGGCACCGACCGAACTACTGATCCGTGCGCATGAGCGTGAGTCCTCGGCCAACGACCAGCTACCCAATGAGCGTCACTACTGCCACCCTGACGCAAACAAGCTTGGCCTCGGCATGACCGAGCCCTTCTTGGAGCAGACGTGGCAAGTATGACGCCGATTCGTTGGTGGCACTGGCTACCACGCCCATTCCCTAAGTGGCGGGTAGTTGGCTCTGTCCAGGCAGGAGACGAAGTACCCGACCGGCTTCCTTACATGAGTGCCGTCCTAATCGGACCCACGCAGCAGCCAACCTGGTTAGCCTTCGACTGCCCCTGCCCTGAAGGGCACCGGTTGATGATCAACCTAGACTCCCGTCGTCGTCCTAGCTGGAGCATCGCATCTATGAAGCGACTTACAATCAGGCCAAGCCTTGATGACGTGACCGACGATCGGCGATGCCACTTCTTCATCACAAAAGGCAAGACCGTTTGGGTGCCAAACGACCGAAGGAGTAGCTCATGAGCGAGCAACCGCCCAGTAACGACGGTAGCAACGATGGCGCGGCCGGCGAGATCATCGACAAGGCCGTTCCCGAGGCAACCAAGACACCCCTGTTCCAGGCTATCCATGTCGAGCGCTATCAACGCCAGGCAATCATCAAGAACATCCAGAACCGGCCGGGCGGCCGTCGCCTGATCTGTTACGTCTCGGGCCAGAACTGCATCATAGACCGCGACGACACAGTCCCATTCGTCGACTTGCTGCACAACGTTCCTGGCGGCGAAGACCTCGACATGCTGCTCCACACAGGGGGCGGCGATATAGACGCCGCCGAGAAGCTCATTTCTATGATTCGCAGCAAGGTCGGTGACGCAACCCTGCGTATCATTGTTCCTGACTACGCGAAAAGTGCCGGCACACTCATGGTGCTTGGCGCTGACCGTGTGGTCATGAGCGATACCTCGGAACTGGGACCGATCGATCCGCAGATCGTACTTGCAGACGGCAATGGCAATCGCATCAGGCACTCAGTGCAGAGTTACCTAGACGCCTATGAGGAGCACACCGCAACGCTAAAGGCGCAGCCGGGCAATATCGCCTCCCAAATCATGTTGGGCAAGCTCGACCCGGCGACAGTGAAGCTCTTCCAGGCGGTCCGCGATCGTGCACGGCAATTCGCAGAGGCTCAGCTACAACGGGGCATGTTCCGAAAGGAAGGCAACTGGTCCAAGGCGGCTGCGGAACTCATTGACACAAAGCGCTGGCAGTCCCACGCTCAGATGATCTCCTGGGAGGACGCCCAAGATCCGCGCATCGGCTTGAGGGTCGAGCACCTCAGCCCCAAGTCGGAGGAATGGCAACAGTTCTGGCAACTTTACTGCCTACAGCGACTAGCCGTTAAGGACGGCCAGAAGCTCTATGAGTCCGACTATGCCTCACTGGTAATTGAAGGATCCAGCCATTAGTCCGAGCCAGGAGTTGTACGCTTAGTGCTGTCCCCGGCCGCCAAAAGTTCAGCCTGCTGTAGCACGAGCTCTACAGCCTTCTCCTCATGATCGGGCGGGTAATCATACTTCGCAAGTAAGCGGCGGACCTTCGAGCGCATCGCCGCCCGTACGGACTCTTTGAGTGACCAGTCAATGGTGGCACTTTGCTGCACGGCCACAACTAACTCGATAGCGATACGCTTCAGGACGTCATCGCCCATCTGAAGGATAGCTGAGTCATTCTGCACAATTGCGTCGTAGAAAGCTGCTTCTGCGACACTCAGCCCAAGCTGATTGTGCCGGTCATTGTTCTCGCGCATGTCCTTGGCGAGCTTGACGAGCTCAGCGATGATCTCGGCTGTAGTGAGAGCGCGGTTGGTGTAGCGGTTGATCGCTTCGTCCAGCTGCTCGGAGAAGCGGCGGGCCTGAACGATGTTCGTCCGCTGCACTGTCCGGATCTGGTCGTTGATCAGGCGCCTGAGCAGCCCCATCTGCAGGTTCGGCTTATCCTTGCCCACCAAGCCATCTAGGAACTCGTCGGAGAGAATTGAGAGTTCTGGGGTATCGATGCCGGCCAGCTTGTATATATCCACTACCTCGTCAGCTGCAACGGCCTCATTCACGAGCTGCCCGATGGCGGTGTCGATCTCCACGGCCCCACTGCCAGCCCTGCCGGAGTCAGGATTCTGGATCTTGATAATCGCGGCCCTTACGTCCGCGAACATCCGAACGTCGTTCCGTATGGCAACTGCTTCGTCACGGGACCCACAAAGCGCGAAGGCCTTGGCGAGCGCCAGCACCTGGTCCAAGAACCGAGCGGTCCGATCGGGGTCTGCCATGACGAAGTCGAGGACCAGCGCATGCTGGGCGAGGCGCTGGTCGGCTGGAAGAAGCGGTGAGGAGTCGAAGTTGCAGCCGTGCAGGATGCCACGCACGATGTCGTGCTTCTCCAGCATGGCGGCGACCATCTCCTCGATCGGCACGCCGGCCTGATCGCGGTCTGAGGGCGAGTACTCGGCCAGAGCCTGGCGCAGGTTGGTGGCAACCCCGATGTAGTCAACGATTAGGCCACCGGGCTTGTCCCTGAAGGTCCGGTTCACCCGGGCGATCGCCTGCATCAGGCCAGCTCCCTGCATCGGCTTGTCCACGTACATGGTGTGCATGGCCGGGGCATCGAATCCTGTCAGCCACATATCACGGACGATTACCAGCTCCAACGGGTCGTTCGGGTCCTTAGCTCGCAGCTTGAGAGCCTTCCGGACGTCCTTAGAGTGGATGTGTGGCTGGAAGTCTGCTGGGTCGGCGGCCGATCCAGTCATAACCACCTTGATCTTCCCTTGCTTCGGGTCGTCACTGTGCCAGTCCGGACGTAGCGCTACGATGCGCTCGTACAGGTCGACGGCGATGCGGCGGGACATCGTGACGATCATGGCCTTGCCGAAGAGCTCCGCCCGGCGCTTCTCCCAGTGATCGACGATGTCTGCCGCGATGAGGTCGAGCCGATCGCTCGCTCCGACTATGGCCTCCACGCGGGCCCACTTTGACTTCGTTCGGGTGGCTTCGCCCTCCTCAACAGTCTCGGTAATCTCATCGGCCAGGTCGTCGAGGGCCTCGTGTACCTCGGGATCGAGGGCTACCTTGGCCAGCCGGGACTCGTAGAAGATCCTGACCGTGGCGCCGTCCTCAACCGCTCGGGTGAGGTCATAGACGTCTATATATTCACCGAACACTGCCCGGGTGGACTTGTCGGTGCTCTCGATTGGAGTACCCGTGAAGCCGAGGTAGGTAGCGTTGGGCAGGGCGTCCCGGAGGTGCTTGGCTAAACCGGACCTGAGCTGGCCGGTCTTAGGATCGACCGACTCTCCGAAGCCATATTGTGAGCGGTGGGCTTC
>DASSZK010000032.1:0-2567 GCA_035702845.1 Acidimicrobiales bacterium | reverse complement strand
GGAGCCTGGCCCGCTGAACTCCTCTTCGGCCAGGCGCCGCACGGGAAGCGCCGCCAAGCGGGCCACCCGAAGACCGCCCGCTGCACGCAGTTCGCGCAGTAACCGCGCCCCGGCCCGCACCGGCAGGAAGGGAGTAAACAGGGCATCTATTAGCTCTTTGCCGATCCGGTCCCATAAGCCCGTCAGCCGCTCCCAGGCCGCCCCGTCCCCCTCACCCAGCGATTCGCAGGAGCTCACCGTGCGGTCCATATCCCGTGAGAGCACGGCGCACCTTCCGTCCAGTAATGGATGAGCGAGCACCGAGGGTGCATGGCGCCATTCAAGGCCGTAGTCGTCAAGGGAAAATGAGCTGATTACAGGCGAAGCGACCGCCAACGGGTAAAAGGCACTACAAAAATCGGCGACGAAATCGGGGCCAAGATAGTCGCCGCTCCTCACCGCTCCCCCAGGCTCCGGTTGCGCCTCGAGGACCACGACGTCCCACCCGGCGTCAGCGAGAACGTTGGCGGCCACAAGGCCGTTCGGCCCTGCGCCGATGACGACGGCGTCGGCGGCGGAGGCAGTCGCTGTCCCAACGCTCCTTCCAGGGCCAACGCGCCTACCAGTGACCGTAATGGACCACCTCTTCGAGCGGGCGGCGCTTGGGATGGCTGATAGGCCGCAGGGGCCGATCGTCGGGGTACCCAAGAGCCAGGAAATATTCGGGCTGATGGCCGTCAGGGATACCCAGGATCTGCCTACACCTGTCTCTGTCTTCGATCGCGGCGTGACCGCTTCCTATCCCAAGGTCGGCGGCGGCAATGGCCATGAGAGCCGTGGCCTGCCCGAGGTCGTACTCGTCGAGGAGGCGTAGCCTGTCGTTCTCGGCTTCAGCCAGGACGAGCACGATGGTCGCCGCCGACCGGCCGACGTGACCGGCCCCCTGCCAGAGCTTGGCCAGCTCTTGGAGTTGGGACCGGTCCGTCGACACGACGAAGTCCCACTTTTGCCGGTTATTGGCCGACGGCGCCCGCCGTCCGGCTTCCAAGATCCGCTCCAGATCCTCCCCGGAGATAGAGCGGTCCTCGAAGCTGCGGACGTTGCGCCTGGCCCTTAGCGCGTCCCAGGTCTCCATTGGTGCCGACCCTACCGGGATGACGCGCGCTGCCGGCAGCCGAGACCCGGGCCGGCAGCCGAGACCCGGTCAGGCAGCCGAGACCCGGTCAGGCCTCACTTCTCCTTGGCGTCGAGAGCCTCCAGCAGTTCGTCGGCGACCTTCGCAATGTGGTCGTGGCCGTTCTGCGAAGCACGCTGCTTGGCGTGGATCAACGCCGCCCGGTTCACCTTGGAAAAATCGCCGTAGGGGAACCCATAGCGGTTCTTCGTATCCTCGCCGGCCCCCTGGTCCAGGGCGAGGTGCCATTCCCCGTACCCCTCGTAGCCGTGGCGCTCGATCTGGCGGTTGCCGTCGTCTGCGGAGGGGGCCGCGTCCGACCACGCCGTCTCGGTGTCGTAACGCCCGGCATCTATCAGTTCATGGGCCTTTTTCACGGCCGCCTTGTTTACCTCGTAATCAGCCATGGTCTTTGGTTACCCCGCCCACGGGCTGCGCCCACTTCTCGCTAGCTTGGCGAAGATGCGCAAAAGGCGGTGGGGGCCCATCAAGCGGGGGCACCTGCACCCACCAGAGCGGGGGCACCTGCACCCACCGGAGCGGAGGTACAGGGAGCGGGCCATGGCCGCCCTGCTGCCTGTGCTGGTTGGCACTGGGCTGGTTGGCACTGGGCTGGTTGGCACTGGGCTGGCCTCGCCGGTGCTTGCCGGTCACGTCCCGGCGGCGGCGCCCGACTTCGCACTCTCGACGTGGCACCCGTGCCCCGACATCGGCACCGACATGCGTTGCGCGACTTTGTCGGTGCCCCTGGACTATGGGCAGCCGTCGGGGCGCCACATCCGTTTGGCTCTGTCCGAAGCGCCGGCAACGGCCCCGCCTGCCCAGCGCCAGGGCATCTTGGTGGTCAACCCAGGCGGCCCCGGGGCATCCGGGCTTGGCCTCGCCGGCACCGTCGCCGCCCAACTGCCGCCGGCGCTGGCAGCGCAATACGACATCGTTGGGTTCGATCCCCGGGGGGTGGGGTCCTCCGTGCCTGCTATGCACTGCGAGCCGGGCTTCTTCTCGGGCACGCGCCCTGATTACGTGCCCGCTTCCGCCCTTGCCGAGCGGGCGCTGGAACTGCGTGCCGAGACATACGCGCACGCCTGCCAGGTGCGTTATGGATGGCTGCTGCCTCACATGACCACAGAGGACACGGCCCGTGACTTAGACACGATCCGCCGTGCCCTGGGCGCGACGAAGATCAATTACCTCGGCTACTCCTACGGGACCTATATCGGCGAGGTTTATGCCACGCTTTTCCCCCAACGCGTCCGCCGTCTCGTCCTCGACAGCACAGTGGATCCCAAGGGTGTTTGGTGGCAGGACAACATCGGCCAAGACATAGCGGGCCAGGCCCGCATAGAGCAACTTTTTGCCTGGACGGCCCGCTACAGTTCGGTCTACCACCTGGGCACTACTGCCGCTGAGGTGA
>DASSZK010000423.1:0-4498 GCA_035702845.1 Acidimicrobiales bacterium | reverse complement strand
GAGGTGCCCGCATTGACGCTCCTGTGACGTCCTACCTAGCCTCGGGTCTTGGCCGAGACCCCGGGGCGTGGACGCATTCCGACCGCAGCTCCCATGCCACGCCGACCCGGCCACCCACTAGCTGAACCCGGGCTCTCTTTCGATTTTTGCGAATTGCTGGTAATGTTAGGTCATGGCTCAGGCTCGTAACGCTGCAAGCGCCCCGGTAGTCGTGAGGGACGACGATGTCGTCTTCCCACCCGAGGATCTCGACCAGCTTCTCGATCTCGCTCGCTTCGTCGAGGGCCACACTGAGCCTGGCCTGCTCCTCGGCCCAGACGGCGAGCAGGTACCGCTGCCTGCCGAGGTGTATCGCGTCCTTCGCCAAGTTGTCGACGTCATGCGCCAGGGCAAAGCCATCCTTGTCGCCCCACAGGGATTGTTGCTCACCACCCAAGAGGCAGCCGACTTCCTGGGGGTGAGCCGGCCTACCCTGGTGAAGCTCCTCGAAACCGGCACGATCGCGTTCGAAAAGCCGAACCGTCACCGCCGGGTCCGGCTTCAGGACCTCATTGATTTCCAGCAGCGTCGACGAGATGAGCGCCGGGCCGCTTTGGACAGCCTTACCGAGGAGGCAGGTGAGCTGGGCCTTTACGAGGCCAGCCAGGCTGAGTACGCCGAGGCCCTGCGCTCGGCGCGCCGGCACAGCTCGGGACCGAGCGACCCGGCATAAACGAGTGGCACGGTTCTCGGTTGTCTTCGACGCGTGCGTGCTCGTACCCATAGCCCTGACCGATACCTTGTTGCGCATCGGCGAGCGAGGCCTTTACAGGCCCCTATGGTCAGCCCGGATCGTCACCGAGGCAATCGACGCCATTGCGGAGATCCACCCTGGCCTCGACGTGGGACTAGTCAGACGACGCTTCGCCATCATGGACGAGGTGTTCGAAGACGCCCGAGTCGACGGATGGGAAGCCTTGGAGGCGACCGTGGCTCTCCCCGACCCTGACGACAGGCACGTGCTGGCCGTCGCGCTCAGGGGCCGGGCCGACGCCATCATCACAGCCAACACACGCGACTTCCCACCCGAGGTCGTTGGCCCGCTCAACATCGAAATTATCGACCCCGACTCGTTCCTCCTCGATCAGCTGGACCTGGCGCCTCGCATCGTGCTCGAAGTCCTCCGTGAGCAGTCGGCGCATACGCGCCGGCCGGCGCTCAGCCCCGTCGACCTGCTTGCCCGTCTTGCGAGAGCGGGCGCACCCACCTTCGCCCAGGAGGCGGGACGCCTGATCTAACCGCCAGCAGCACCGAACCCGTCATCATTGTCACGACCTGGCGTCAGCGAGAGCGCAACGGCGTGCTCCAAGCCCAACGGCTAGCCGTCTATGGCGAAACACCAGTGAGCTGTGCGACGTGGCTGGCGAGGACGGCCGAGCCGAGGCACCATTACGATGGCGACCAGCCCCACGGGGGGCGCCGCGTCACCCACCCGCGGGCTGGGGTTGCGTGCGGGAGCGCCGCCGAGAACCACCGCCCCGTCCGTCTCCATTGACGCGTGACCTACCTCGACATCCATGGCCGCGACCAATGGCAACCGGTGCCACAGACAGCTATTCCGGCACCGAAGCGCTCGGTGTTGTCTTCCGTTCTCGTTCAGACGAGCGCGCTTCCCTGACGCGGCGGGCGTCGAGGCCCAGGAGTGCCGCCACCGTGTTGGTGCCCAACCCAGTCCCCAGCAGGCTGGCGATGGCCCACGCCTGCTCTTGGCGCGCGTTGGTCAGCGCCTTCTCAGCACTGGCGATTGCGGCACGAGCGCTGTCATAGCGGCGGACCGCTGCCTCTCGCAGCTTGTGGCGATCCTTTAGTTCAGCCGCTTCAACTTCGGCCAGTTTGCCAACTGTGACGCCGCTTCGGACTGCGACTGGCGGCGCTCAGGCATGGGCTAACTGTAGCCCAACCTCAGGCGCAGGGAATGAAACCGAACGGCGGCATTCCGCCGTCGCGCGACACTTTTGTGGCGACCGACGCGAGCGCAAAAGCACACGCATCTGACAACCAAAACGGCGCGTTCCCGCCGAAAGACCGTCCAGATGGCCATCCGAGCCAATAGTAGGCAAACTGGTTAACAAACTCCCAATAGACCGGTGCAAGCGCTTCGTATTCGGCGGAAGGCTAACGGCTGCGGCAAAAACTGCAAGCATGTCACCCAGCGCTCGGGGCGCCGCTGCTAGCGGCTCCGGCGCCCCTAACACGTTGAGCGACGCGGCAGCGGAAAGGCGTCACCTACGGACAAGCGCTCCACAATCTCCAAGCGCACACCAGCTAAAGGGCCAGGCCAGGCATCACACAGTTTCACTCAAGGAGGGAAGCTGATCAGCGCCGGCTAACGCCGGCACTGATCCGGCCGGCACGATCGCGCTGAGCCGCCGATCGATCGCCTGCCATTACAAGGAAGGCACAAAGGAGCACGGTCAGGCCACCGCCCGGCCGTGCTCCTGTGGCCGTGCCTCCGGCGACCGTCGGCGTCAAGGACGCTCGCTCCGCTCCGCGCCCCTCCGGGGCGGCCTGCGGCCGCCCTTGACCCCGTCGCCCGCCCGAGGCATTTGGCTGTCATGGAGTCGACGCAGAGGCGTCGCCGCCGGTCGTACGGCGCTTTTCGCATTGTCAAAGCCCATGTGCCAACATCACGCGTAACGTCACATTACCGAGCGGCGTGCCTTTTGAACAGCGCTTATGACCACCGACCACTCTCGGGTCGTCACTCAAAGATTTTATAAATATGACGTCGCGTATGACCTTGCCGCTGACGTCGCGCGTGAGGTGCTCCCCCGACGATCACCTCCATGACCGATCACCGCTCGCTCATCAGCGCTATCAGTTCCTACGTTGCCGCAACGTCTACCACCCTCGCCGGACACCGTTCGATGGCAGCCTGGGCGCTCGCTCGGCCGGCCTTTGCCCGTTATACAAGCATCGCCGAGGTGGTCCGGGACTGCCGGCACAGCGGGCCACAGCGCCAGGACCTACTCCTCGCCGAGCTCGTTTCCGTGCCGGGCGACGAGTTGGCCCACCTTGCCGCTCTCGCTTCACTGTCCCGAAAGCTGTCGGCCATGGTCGCCAAGTGGAGGCGCGGAGGCGCAAGCACTACTGACCTAAAGGACCTCGAGGCCGCTCTTGTCAGCGAGTGCTGGGCCGAGATCATGGCAGTCAGCGAGGCGTGGTCCGGGGGCCGGCGATGCGGGGAAGGGTTGGCGGTCCTCATCGTTGAGGGGGCGCGTCGTAGCGTCCGGACCTGGCGCCGCAAAGAAAGTACGCGCACTGTCTCGGCGGGCCTCGAGGGCTGTAATCGACACGTTGGCCGCCAGCTCAGAGCGCAGTGCAGCCGAGCGCTTGGGCGACGAAGTTGCCAACGCAGTGAGGTCGGGAAGGCTAAGCGCGACGGCGGCGCGTGCAGTGTACCTGAGCCGTGTCCTCGGCTACAGCGACAGCGAAGCGGTCGTTCGCCTTGGCTACAACCAAGACGTCTTGCGAGCCACGCGCTCGCGTGCCGAACGAGCATTGGTGGCCTGAGATGCTCTCCATTGGCAAGCTCACGCCGGGTCGCGCCGGCTATTACATAGACCAGGGCCACCGTGGCGCGCAGGCTCTGCACCGTGGCCGGCTTCTACCGCTACGCCGAATAAGAGGGCCTGGTCGGCACGTCCCCAGCGGTACACGTCCGCCGCCCCCGCCTGGGCTACGAGAGCCACGCCGTCGGCCTCGACCGGAACGAGGTGGGCGCGCTGCTGGTCGCCGCCGGGCTCGGCCCAGCCGTCGAGCATGCCCTTATCTCGCTGCTTGCTCTGAACGGGCTGCGCATCTCCGGAGCCCTCGGTGCCGACATCGAGGCCTTGGGCATGGAGCGCGGCCATCGCACGCTCACTGTCGTTCGCAAGCGGGGCAAGGTGGTAACCGTGCCGCTGGCGCCGCGCACGGCCCGGGCGGTCGACCTGGCCATCGGTGAGCGGCCCTCCGGCCCCCTCTTCCTGGGCGCCAATGGCCAGCGCATTGACCGCCACGAGGCCGGACGCCTCGTCCGCCGGGTGGCGCGCCGCGCCGGGGTCGACAAGCCGATCGTCCCGCACGCCCTCCGGCATGCCTTCATCAGGCCGCCCTGGACGCTGGGGTACCTCTCCGCGACGTCCAGGAGGCGGCCTCGCATGCCGACCCGCGCACGACGATGCGCTACGACCGGGCGCGGGTCTCGCTCGACCGCCATGCGACCTACATCGTGGCGACGTTCATAGCCGGCGCCAGCCGTTAGCCCGAGCTTGTTGTTATGGGCGCCGGCAATGACCTGGTCGGCGCCCAGACGGGCTGGGGGCGGCATGCCCGGGATCGATGCTCCTACGGATGTCAAGGGGTAATTTCGGTCCTCCTTCGGGTTGGGGCCGGCGGCGTGATTGTGGCAAGACAGAGATGGGTCACTTGGTGAAGGACAAGCTCTTACAAGGCCAACAAGTCCGATGCCGCAACG
>DASSZK010000390.1:0-7637 GCA_035702845.1 Acidimicrobiales bacterium | reverse complement strand
CGGCCTACTGCTGGCCGCCGGCTTGGGTGCCGGGGTGGTCAACGGAGTGGCAGGCGGCGGCACGCTCATCTCGTTCCCGGCTCTGATGGCTGCCGGGTACCCGGCGCTGCGGGCCAATGTGACATCGACCATCGGCATCTGGCCCGGCTACCTCGGAGGATCTGCGGGTTTCCGCAAGGAGATCGTGGCCCAGCGCATGCGGCTACGGGGCCTGGCACCCTCTATGGTGGTGGGCGCCGTGCTCGGTGGCGTACTGCTGCTCACAACGCCGAGCCGCGGCTTCCGCCGGCTGGCGCCGTTCCTGCTGCTAAGTGCGTGCGCCCTTTTCGCCCTACAGCCGTACGTGACCGCCTACTTCCACCGGAGCGGGACGGCACAACGCACCAAAAATGCCATCCTGCATGCCGGCTCTTTGGCTGCTGCCACCTACGGCGCCTACTTCGGTGCCGGTCTGGGCGTCCTCTTGCTCGCGCTCTTGGCCACCACCCTGCCGGAGCCACTTACCCGGGTCAACGGGCTACGTAGCGTCATGTCGCTCATCATCAACACTGTCGCCGCCCTCGTCTTCGTCGTCCACGCTCACGTTGCCTGGGCCGCGGCCGGCCTCATGGCCGCCAGCGCCCTAGCCGGAGGGTACGTAGGCGCTCGAGCGGCGCGAGTCATCCCCAGTTGGTGCGTAAGGGTCTTCGTGATCGCCGTCGGCATAGCCAGCGCCGCCGACCTGCTCGCATCACAACACTGAGGGCCCCGCTGATGCCTCCCGCTCACAAGGGGTGCGCTTACAAGTGCGAAGTCAGCGCCTGGCTTCCTCCATCACCTCGCACTGCTCCGCCGCCCAGCGCAGAGCGACGATGTATGCCTCGTTCACGACCTCGTGGCTGAGCCCACAGGCCACATCGTCCCCGGCGCCCACCTCCCACGCCTTGACGTCCGCGACGATCGACCCGAGCGGCCCCGTCTCGCTCAGGACGGCCTCCTCTATCTCAAGGCCTAGGGACAACTGGCCCATAATCTCGCTCAGCGGTGAGCCCAGCAGCAGATCGAGCGCCGACACCAGACCGGCCGTGAAGGCTTGTTCGGCCAAAGAAGGCACACGCTTGACCGCCAGCTCTTCGGCCATCTTGGCCCTTGTCATGGCCATCGCCAACTGCTCGTCCATCCCGTCACGTGCGTCCTCGGCCAGCAACATGAGAGACACCCACGCCTTGAGGCGGCGTTGACCGACGAGCACGACACCTTCTCGGACCGAGTTGATACGGCGGCTGAGCCCCCTGGCCGCTCCGGCACCAGCCATGCGCAGGAACCGGTAGCTGAGCGAGGGGTCGCCCTTTACTATGTCCTCGATCTCGCGTGTCTTGACATCCGGGTCGCAGAGCCGGTCGAGTATGCGCAGGCATGTCAAGCGGCTGGGGGGCAGCGCCCGGCCCTCGACGATCTCGGGCCGGGACAGCAGGTAGCCCTGGAACAGGTCAAAACCGAGGCGTTGGCACATCTCCAGCTGGTCATACGTCTCGACCCGCTTGGCGACCAACTTTGCGCCGTACGCGGAGCAGTACAGGACGGCTGTGCGGAGCTCCGGCTCCGAAAGATCGCTGACGTCGACCTTTATCATGCTCACGAGCTCGAGCAGAGGGTCGTAACCTTCACGCGAGCGCCCGTCGGCCGCGAGCGTGTAGCCGTTTTGCGCCAAACGCCGGCAACCGGCGATCACCTCTTCGTCCCCCGGGACCTCCTCCACGATGTCGAGCACGGTCTGGCGAGGAGGGAAGGGGATGTCGTTGTCGCCCACGATGTACGACCGGGTGGTGTTGAGGAACGCCAGCTTGTCGCCAACAAGGTGGGTCAGCCCCATGTCGAGACATGTCCGGACCAGTACGTCGGCAGTCATGGCGTCCCCGGCCACATCGTCACCGGCTCCCCGGAACAGCAGCTCGTACCCCACGACGCGGCGCCGCACGTCGAAGATCGGCTGGCGCCCAACCATGAACTTGGCCACTTGCAACCTTTCGTGTCGACCCATGGCAATGCCGTCGGCCTGCCTCTATGTATAGATCGGCTCCTAGGCAGTTGAACTGTCCTCGACCACTCACAGCGCGAAAATGGGGAACGGCGGTTGCCGGGACGCCCCCGGCAACACAGCGCGCCCGCCCGCTACGTGCTCGGTTATAACGCTCGGGTCATGCTTGGACTTCGCGGACGCGCCCGGTCTCCACCTCGTACATGAACCCTCGGACCTGGTGGCTACGCAGGTACGGGCAGTCTCGGACCTTCCTCAGTCCTTCTCGCAGATCATCTTCGGCGCTGTCGAAGGCGCCGAGGGAGAACGGCAGCGGCGTGCCGCTCTCGCCCTGCACTCGTTGTGCAGCGGCCTGCTCGGGCAGGCCTTCCATGCCGCAACCGGTGTGGTGCACGAGCACTACCTCTTCGGTGCCCAGCATCCACTGCGACACAGCAAGGCTTCGGAGCATGTCCTCGGTTATGCTGCCGCCTGCGTTGCGCATCACATGCGCGTCACCCTCGTTCAACCCCAAGGCCTTGGCTGGGTCGAGGCGGGCGTCCATGCAGGCGACTACGGCGACGCGCAGGGTAGGTGCCGGCTCGAGCGCCCCCAGCTCAAACGACGAGGCGTAGGCGGCGTTGTTGGCGATCAGGTCGTCTATTTTCCCCATCGGGTCTGGCACTCTAGTCCCAAGGACTGACCGTCCGGTCCGCTCTCGATCGGGTTGATGCGATACGCCGGGCATTCAGCTCGTCGACATCGTTCACCCAGTTATGTGCGGCCTCGGGTGTTCGCCCGTGCGCGACATGGCGCGCCATGAGCCGCTGGCGGCGTATTCGGGGATCTGCGTCGACGTACCAGACCTCGTCGATGGCGGCGCGGGCGCGTAGCCACGGCGGCTCCAGGTCTAAGAGGTAGTTGCCCTCGGTGACCACGAGACGGACCTCCGGTGTGATGGCCAGGGCATTGGCAATGGGCTCCTCCAGGTCTCGGCGAAAGGCCGGAGCGTACACAGTGACCCCCGTCTCGTAGTGCAGCCTCTCCAGAAGAGCTGCGTAACCGTAGGCGTCGAAGGTGTCCGGGGCGCCCTTGCGCTGAGCGCGCCCGAGGCGCACCAGCTCGGCCTGGGCGAGGTGGAACCCGTCCATAGGCACCAGGGCAGCTTCCCGGCCCAACGCCCTGACCAGCAGCGATGCCAGGGTCGATTTACCTGCTCCTGGAGGGCCCACGAGCCCCAGGACGCGGCGCGATGAGCTGGCCATCAACCCTTTTGCCAAGTCCACCAGGTTTTGCGGCGCGCAACGGGGTGGCGCCGGCCCCTCGACTGGAGGCCGCTCGGGCAGGGCCGTCCCTCGATCGTCGCCGGGGCCCTCGCTCACTGGCCAACAGTACCGTTGGGCCGCAAAAAGACGGGCCCGGGTAGTTTGACGCCGCTGGTAGTTTGACGCCGCTGGTAGTTTGACGGTATGGCGGTGGGAGGCGAGGATTTTTATCGCCCTGCAACGAAGCTCACAGCGGTGCTCTGAACTTGGCGACCGCTCCACCCCAACTCTCTTACCAAGGTGACACTTTCGGGCTGGTAGCCGGCGGCGAAGGGGTCGCCGCCCGAGCCGATGTCGTTGGGCTCGATGGCGGGCCCTACGTGCTACGGCTGTCGCTGCTGTCCTCGGTGGAGGTGGCGGGCAAGAGGGACGAGACCTACGCATTAGCCGCCGCTCCTGTAGCTGTTGATGCCGACGACAGCACCCTGACGCTGGAACGGCGCTCCAGCGCATGGTCCAGCGCCTCGGTAAGAGTCGAATGCCGCCGTTCGCACTTGATCGTCCGTCACCAGATGGAGGGACAAGGTGCCCTCGGCCGCGCCGTACTGCTCGGCGGCTACGCCGTCACGGCACGGGCAAGCGGCCCGATCTACAGCGGGACCGAACTGCCGTCGCTGTTCTCACCCGGCCCTCATAACCCCCGGCGCACCGCTTCCAGTTCGGAGGCGGCCGCCGTGGTGGGCGTCAGCGGGGACAGCCTGGCCGGGCGCGGGCATTGGTTCTTTACCCCTGGCCCGCTGTGCTTTGCGCTAGGTAAGCAAGGCGGTCCCTGGGTGGTTATCGGCTTGCTGGCGCCGGTCGAGGAAATGACCTTCCCGGAGCTTGTTTACCAACCTCTGGACAATGGGTTCCGCCTCGAAGTCGACTACGAGGGCCACGCGGGTGCCGCGGGGACGTTCCGGCCGCCGGCCGTAGTCGTGGTCCCGGGCTGCCCCGACCCACCCAGCGGTGTCGGTACCTACCGCAAGCTGCTGGAGGACCACGGTTTTGCCCCGGGTGAAGCGCATAGGCGGGGGCGGGCACGCGAGCGGGCGCCATGGTGGTCAGAACCCATGTTCTGTGGCTGGGGTTCGCAGTGCCACCTAGCAGTACGAGCAAATACGACGGCCCTCGACCAGTGCACCCAGGCCAATTACGACACATTTTTGGCCGAGCTCACTGCCCACGGCCTCAAGCCGGGGACCGTCGTCGTCGACGACGGGTGGCAGGAACAGTATGCGCTGCCCACGCCCGACCCCGAGCGCTGGCCCTCGCTCCGCAGTTGGATCCGGCACCGTCACGAGCAAGGCCAGAAAGTGTTGCTTTGGTGGAGAGCTTGGAGCCCCCAGGGTGCACCCCGAGCAGCATGCCTGACAAACGCCGCCGGGCATCCCGTGGCCGCAGGCCCGGTCAATGACGAGGCGACCGCCTGGCTGGAGGCGACGATCCGTGACCTGCTGAGCCCGGATGGCTTGGACGCCGATGGGCTCAAGGTCGACTTCACTGCAATGACGCCAAGAGGATGGCATGTCGGTGGCGAGCCACCGGGCACCTGGGGGATCGCCTTATTGCACCGTTACCTGAGCGTGGTCTATGCCGCAGCCAAAAAAGCAAAGCCTGATGCTCTGGTCATAACCCACAGCGCCAACCCGGCGTTCGCCACCGTCACAGACATGGTGAGGCTGAACGACATGTTGCGCCTGGACGAACCTCAACCATGGGCCCCGGTGGTCGAGCAAATGTCGTACCGCGCAAGCATCGTTCGCGCCGCATGCCCGGGAACGCTGGTTGACACCGATGACTGGTGCGCTCCTGACCTTGCCCAGTGGAGAGAGTACCTCGCAGTAAAAGGGGCCATAGGCGTGCCCGCCCTTTACTACACGACCCACCTCGACCGGACCGGCCAAGCACTCGAAGAGCGCGACTACGAGCAGCTCCGCCAAGTTTGGTCCGAAGCTCGCGCCCGCACGCAACCAAGCGGCGAGGCCGAGCCATGAACCCGCCCGTGGCCTTTGCATTGAGCCATGCGGGCAGCTCCTACACCATGCCGTTTGTCGCCACGCTGTGGTCCGATGATGGCCACTGGGAAGTTATCCCGGTACTGCGCACAGTTACGAGCCCTCAAGGTCATCTCGAAGCCGTCGGGCGGGCTGGCGCGGTGGAGGCGACCGTTCGGTTCGCAGCTGCGGTAAACGTCGGAGCACCGGCACCCGGCGGCCACATGGGCGCTTACGCCGACAACGCCCTCCCTGCTGCCCAAAAGGCGCTACTGTCACTGACCAATCGCGGTGAGGCAACAGCCAAGTTCGGCGCGCGTGTCGAACTGCGTTTAGGGGCAGCGGCTTCCGGGACATGGCTCGTGCCTGGGTTGTTCTATGGAGAAAACCGTTGGCCTGACTGCGAGCGTACGTACCCTCGCTACAGCGCTCTCGGGGGCGACCCCGCTCAGATGACAGCGGGCGCATGGAGCTTCCGCTGTGACCGTGCCGCCACGACAGCTGTTTTCGCCTGGGGGCCCGAGGGAGGAGCTGGGCTCTGGGCCCCCGAAGTAGGCGAGTTCGGTGAAAACGGCTTGGGTTTCGCCTTCGCCGGTGACCACTGCGCGCTGCGGTTGCACTTTCCCTTCCGGGAGGAACCGGTCACCTACGACGGCACAGAAGTGCCCGGGCCCCCCTTGATCTCCATGGGAGCCCTCGCTCCCGGGGCTAGTGCCACCTTCGAGTTCACCGTGTACCACCTACCTGGCGCCCGGCATAGTTATGCACCCGTTTTGCGCCACATCTGGTACTCCGGGTACCCGACAGCACTTCCTGAGGCAGGGACGGAAGACAACGGTGCGCTCGCTCCGCCGGTATTGGCTGGGCCCGGCGAACCACCGCTTCCCTGGTCCAGCTTGGAGGACACGGCGGAAATGGTCGCATGGGGGCTGTACCGGTGGCACTACCGGGCCGTACCTCCGGTACTGCTGGAGACGGCAGCTTTCGACCGCCACGCACTTGGCGAAAGAGGGGACCGCCAAGCCATGCATGTTTCCTGGGTAAGTGGTTTGCCATACGCGTACGCTCTTCTTATCCACGCTTCACGGGTCGGGCGCCATGACTATCGAGAGGCCTCCCTGGCCGTCATCAACCACACGGCAGGGGCTCTTACACCGGGCGGCACTTTTTGGTCGCAGTGGCAGGCGTCCCGAGGATGGTCGGTCGGCTGGACGCCCGAGCCCGACAGGTTGCACAGCCGGACCCTGGCGGACGCCGCCTTGTTCCTGTGGCGTTCGTTAGTACGCGAACGTGCCCACGGCACGGCCCACCCTGCTTGGGCCAGCGCCGTAGCCTCCAACCTCGAGGCTGCCTGCCGTTCACAACGAGCCGATGGCGCCTTGCCGAGCGCGCTGTCGAGCAACGACGCCGCCGCTTTGGACTGGAGAGGGACTGCAGGCCTCGCCTGGGTTGCCCCTCTGGCGGAGGTAGGGGCGAGCCTCGGCGACGCCGACCTCTTAGGCGCAGCGCTGAGAGCAGGCGAGTACTTTGCCAGGAACGTGGAGGCTGATTACCTCTGCGGGGCTCCCGAGGACGTGGACCTCGCGCCTACCTCAGAAGATGGGTACCTGGCGGTTAGCTCCTACATGGCCCTGTACCGAGCTACGGGCGACCGCCAGTGGGTCGCTCTGGCCAGCCGCGCCGCCGAGTGGATGCTCACTTTCCGCTACACCTACAACGTTTCTTTCTCTCCTCACACCATCCTCGGCCATTACGGCTACCGCAGCCGGGGCACCGACCAGGCGTCGCCGCCCAACCAACACCTGCACATCTTCGGGCTTATATGCCAAGACGATATGGCAGAGCTGTCGGACGCGACCGGGGACAGTTATTACTTCGACCGGGCCCGCGAGGCACTTGCGGGCGCCAGGCAGTTCGTAGCCAGAGAGGACGGCGACTTCGGAGCCTACAGGGGTATGGTCACGGAGCGCTTCTACCAGACCACTTGTTTCCAGGCCAAGGGGATGCTGCTCGGTTTGTCCCACGCCTGGACCGTCGGGATGTTATTGCTCGCCTGTGAACAGGCGCTCGCCTCTGGGCGGGAATGGGGCCCCTGATCGGCGGGCAACCCCGTCCAAGTCCTGCGCGGGCCCGGCTCCCATGAACGGGCCACCAGGCGCGGGTGCTCATGGGACGATGACAACCGGTCGGCGCCCCATGGCCAACAGCCGCCTGGGTGCGGCGCCAACGTGTAGCGCTGGGTGGCGGGACCGGCCCACGACGATCATGTCGGCTCGCAGCGCCTCGGCCAGCGCTTCCAGTTCCCGGGCGACGTCACCCTCCCGGCACACGAAGTCGCCC
>DASSZK010000197.1:0-4903 GCA_035702845.1 Acidimicrobiales bacterium | reverse complement strand
GAGACGGGCTCGTGGGTGTAACCGGCCTTGGATTTCAGCCCGAGCAACGTCGCGAGACGCTGAGCCGCCTCAGGGTCGGCGCTCTTTAGCAGAGCCACCGCCTCGGCGTGGTTATCGCCCTGGGCGTGGCGTCCGAGGCGTCTGCAGCAGATCACGTCGGCGGCGGCGATCCCTGCGTGGACACATAGGGTTACGTAGGCGTCCGTCCCTTCGCCACCGGAAGGCTTGATCTCTTCTGCAGCAGCAAGAAACTGCCTGGCCTTCGCCAGGCGCCCAGCCCTGACTGTTTCGTCGCAAGGCTTTTCCTTCACTTGCGCGATCCGACCTGGGCTTGGAACCACGAGCGAGACCCAGCCACGGTAAGTCCTTCGGCTAGCACTGCCTTGAAGAGCGGCTCCCGCTTGGTTCTAAGCTCTGCAGCGCTGAACTCGACGGGCCGGGCGTCATTACCTGTCCAACGATAGACAGCGCTGTTCAGCTCTTGGACCTGGGCAGCCCACTCCTCATCGACTACACCATCGGGTCTGACTAGGAAAATATCAACATCGCTGCTCCGGCTCGCGGAGCCTCGGGCCATAGACCCGAAGAGGGCAGCGTATGTTGGCGGTGAGTGCCAGGCGCCCAGCTGTGCTTCCAAGCGCGCCAGGAGCTTGTCTCGTACGTGGACCAGCTCGACCACGCCGGCGGCTGCTACATGGTCCGTGTTGAACCGGTACAGGAAAGCTTGCCCCGCTCGCTCCGAAACAACAATCCCCTGAGTGCAAAGCCGGACTAGGACCTTGCGAATGCCCTCCTCGGAGAACTCCGGGAGCATACGGTGCAACTGCCCCGTCGTGAAACTGGCGTCTGCCAACGCCAAAGCGGCCAGCACGTCGCCGTCTAAGGTCGGCGTGACTACAGCCAAGGGGTGCCTGGCGTCCACTGGTTGCTCCCTTCGGACTCCCGTACTATAGTACAGATACCCGTACTATAGTACGGGTATCTGTACGGTCCGCAGCAGAGCTCTCGCCTAATGCGGGTGCCTCTCGCTCGCTTCGGCGGCCACCGGTTGGCCACGCTCGTCCTTCATCCCAGCGGCGTCGGTTCGTTCACCTTGCTGCGCGGTGATGAGCCAGCTGCCTCCCCATGCGAGCATGGGGCACCGACGTGATGCTCGTTCTACGAACAACGGCGACGCTCGGGGGCTCCAACTAGTGCATCCCGAGTGATCCCCCAGCATTAGCCGGTGCCTTCGTCGACAATTCGCCATGCCCGATGGGGCCCGATGGGGGCGAGGACATACCCCCAGAAGCCGCCCTCGCCAACCGGTCCGCCGTCCCGGGCGGTTCCGGCGAGGATTACCCCGACATAGACACCTGATACGCCTCGAGGCAAAGCGCCGTCATTGTTGGCCGGGTACGAGTTCAGGAACTGCGTGATCCGCACACGGATGTAGTAGTCGAGGAACTGACAGGGCGGGTCGTCCCCCACGCACAACGCGCGGGCAGTCGCCCTGTCGTGTCTGTCCAGGGCGGCCACGAATGCCCGGACAACGGTTCGCGGGCTGGCATTCGCCGGCGGAATGGCGACGGGCGACAACTCGGGTAAGGGCGCCTCGACGGCCCAGACCACCCCTCCGATTACCAGCGCTCCTAGACCAAGGACCGAAGCAAGGGCGAAGACGACAGCAAGAAAGACGCGCCGGGCAGCTGTCGGGCTCATGGGCTGGAGCAGACCGCACACGAGCAGCGCGACCGTCGTGACCCCGGCGGCGACTGGAGGTCCCCAGGTGTTGTCGATCCGCGAAGAGCGGATCATGACAACCTCGTTAATACACCAGCCAAGCGCTCCGAACCAGGCCAGTACCAGGACTGCCAAGACGACCCGGCGTCCCCAGCAGCTGATTGCTCGGTCCGACGCCACCGGGGAAGCGATCACCTTTCGCTCGCGCTGAGGGCTGACAACGTCCGGTCCACCCCTTTGCGAGCCGCCAGAGGTACCAATCCTGCCGTTCCCTTCGCGCGTGCGAGCTTGGGCAACTTTTGGGCAACAATAGCCGCCAGTTGTTGCCCTAACGGGCCTTCCAACGCTTCATTGCTAGAATGAATTACCTGCTCAAGGCACTTGGAGCCATTATCGTAGAAGACGCACGGCCGTTTAGGAAACCGATGCTCTATCCCCTGAGCTACGAGGGCTGGTATGTGGGACAAACGCGGGGACTAACCCGGGGACAAACCGGCCCGCGTCGACCAAGTTCCGCTGACAAGGCTAGCGGGTGGCCGGGGAACCTGGGTCGAGCGCCCATAGGGGGGCAAAACGGAAGCTCGCCGGCGTCGACGGGCACCATAAAGGTGACAGGGTGGCGTGCATACGCGGCCAGCGTGTTCGGGAACATGCGATGAGCCTGCCTATTCGATGACCGCTTGAGGAGTACCCGCTTTGCCAGAGCTCGGATCGAAGGAAGCCTGCGGCGTCGCTCTAGGGCGCAGATCGCCGTGCTTGGTGCATCACCTGGAGGGCGTCCCAGGCGTTTGCCACCGAGCCGAGGTGGGTGAGCTTGTCAGGGTTGTTCACCGAGCGGATGGTCTGAACTTGCCCCTCGACGATGTCGATGTTCAGGGTGAAGACGACGTCGTGGTCCCGATCGAAGAAGATCGCACCCGGCTGGCCGTTCACCTGGCGTGGTTCAAGACGGATCCCCAGCGCTCCGAGCAAGGAGATAGAGGCGAGCGCGTCGGCCACCTTGTCAGCTCCGAAGAGACTGCGGGTGAGCGCCGGAGCCTTGCCACCCCCGTCCGCGGCGAGCTCCACGTCGGCCGCCAGCAGCTTTTGCAGTCCGTCGACATCGCCGCTTTGCAGCGCGTCGAAAAATCGCGCTGCCAGCTCATCGCGGGCCTGGCGGTCCGCTTCGAACCGAGGGCGCCCGGCGTCTACGTGGCGCCGTGCCCTCATGGCGAGCTGGCGGCAAGCCACCTCCGAGCGCCCCACCGCTGAAGCGACCTCGGCGAAGTCGAACCCGAACACCTCCCGCAGCACGAAGACCGCCCGCTCCAGCGGGGACAGCCGTTCCAGCAGCACGAGTGCGGCCATCGACAGTGAGTCGGCGAGCTCGATGGAACGTTGCGGGTCGTCATAGGGGTCCTCAAGCAGGGGCTCGGGAAACCACGATCCCACGTAGCTCTCCCGTCGAACCCGGGCCGAGCGCAACACGTCGATGCCAACGCGGGTCACCGTGGCCGAGAGGAACGCCTTGGCCGAGACGGGTCGAGTAGGGGATGCCTCATAGCGCAGCCAGGTCTCTTGCAGGGCGTCCTCGGCCTCGCTGACGCTGCCCAGAATGCGATATGCGATCGAGAACAAAAGCGGTCGAAGCTCTTCGAACTCCTCAGTGAGAGTCATGCGTACTCGTGCCTGAAGCCTTGGCGCCACGACGGGTAGCGCAACTCCCAGCCGAGCTCCGCCTTAGCCTTGGCATTGGAGAAGCCATGTCCCTTGGTCATCATGGCCACAGCCATGTCGCCGGCTACCAGTCGGGCCAGGCAGGCAGGGATCCGTCGCGGTGGCTTTGCTCCCACGCACTCGGCCATGCAGGGCAGCCAATCGCTGGCTTTTGCCGGATCGTTGTCGACAATGTTGAACACCCCCCGGGCTTTCTTCTCGATCGCCAACATGGTGGCGGTCGCCGCGTCCTCGACGTGCACGAACGAGAACTGCCCTGCTCCGTCGCCGACGAGCGGGAACATCCGCTTGCGTACGAGGCGGACCTGGTCGTCGCTGGTCCCTGGTCCATACAGCGTGCCATATCGAAGGACGGCGCCGGCGGCCTTCGCCACCACGTCTTCGAGATGGCTGATCTCCTCGGCTCCGACCGGCACCTCCAAGGGGTCCTGCTCGGTCTTCACCGGACCGCCCTGCATGGTGAGGTTGAACAACGCCCCGCTTTGGGCAACGAAATGAGGTACGCCCGTCGCCTCGGCCGCGGCCAAAAGATGGTCAGTCCCCTCGCTGCGCAGCCGGCCGGTGATGGCGAAGTACCGTTCGGGCCTTCTCAGATTGGGCTTGCCGGCATGCTCTTTCGAAAGGGCGGTCATCTCGTTCACGATCACCTCAGGCTGGGCCGTGGCAACGGCTCTGCCAACTGAAGCTGCGTCCAGCCCATCCATGACCATCCCCTCTGCGCCCAGCTCCTTGAGCAGGGCAAGCTTGGCGGGGGTCGTCGCCGTCGCCGTCACCTGGTGGCCGCGAGCGACCAACTGGGGCACGAGCTGGCGACCAATGACCCCTGAGCCTCCTGCCACGAACACTCTCATAATGATCCTTCCCTGGCGTGGGGCACTCGCCCCTGCCTCGCCCCTGCCTAAGACGAAACAGACCAGCCGTGCGTGACACGCGTTCGCTGGGCTCATTTCGCCAGCCGATGGCCAGCCCCCACCACCAGCCGGGCGACGGCCAGGCTCGCCCCTTCTTCTCCAGTAGTTGCGCAGAGCCTAATGACCACGCGCATCAGTGAACGGCTCTCGATCAGAAGATCGATGTCTTCGACCCGAAGGCACGTTCCGGAGTCGGCATGGAGAAGGACAGCTCCCGAGGCCGCCGGCCGCTGCTAGGAGCCCAGTGCGGTGAAGAGCGATGAGTTCTTGCCGTACCAGTCCCCGGTGGCAATCGGTACAGCGAACGGGCTACGGAGTTGGAACCCGAGGAGCTATCCACACTATTAGTGAATGTATGAAGCTCGCGCCGGCGTTGGTCAGCGTTGCGTTGGCCCTGACCGCGCTTTCGGGCGCCACGCCCGGCTCCGGCGGGGAGACACCCGCCCGCAGCGAAGTGGCAAATAGTGAGGACTCCATATCCTCAAGGGCGACCTACACGGGGCCCGTGAACCTCCCCCCTCTAACCGGACACCCTGCCGGAGCCGCAGATCGGA
>DASSZK010000192.1:0-3228 GCA_035702845.1 Acidimicrobiales bacterium | reverse complement strand
GTGCGTGAGACCTTGACGGGAAGGCTCAAGGGGTGATAGCCGTCCGCGCCGAGGAACTCATGGCGAGGAGGGACGGCCGAGGCGCCCATCCGCACCCGCACGACGAAGCTGTTGGTGCAGTGGGTCGTGAAACCGAGGCCGTCGAGTTGCCCGAAATTGACGAAGCGGAAATAGATAATGCGCTTGTCTGCACTCAGGTACACGATGTCGTTGCCGAGCCCGGCGCTGGTGACGCCCACGAACGTCCCCGAGTCTGCTGTGATCGACCCGAAGAACGGCGCCCGGCTGCGAGCGTCGGCGTGGGTGACGTCCAGGGTCCAGCCCCCGGCCGTCCCCTGCCAAAGGTAAGCGGCATTGGTCCCGGTATGGAAGCTGGAGGGTGTGCCTGGGGCTATGTCCCATGTCCCTGGCCTGCAGCTGTCAGGGACCTCTGGCCCTAGGTCCCTCGGGGTCGGCACCGTGGTGGTCGTTGCCCCGGGGGGCGACGACGTCGTGGTGACCCACTCGGGCCTCGGGTGGGCCCGCAACGTGACCCCCTGGCCGGCCGCCGCACCGGCAGGTAAGGCCACTTGTAGTGCGCCAGCCACGGCGACCGTGGCGGCGACAGCACCGGCGAGGCGCCAAGACGGAGTGCGCTTGGCCGCGCGAAGGCCGGTGCGCTTTACATGCACTTCGGCCCCCTCAGCAAACACCGCTCCTCCTCTGGCTCGGCTCGGCGAGCACTCGGGGCAGCCAGGGCGGGCCGCCTAGGCCCGACCAAGAGTGCCCGCTACTGTTCACGCCCCCCTGGCTTATCTCGAGTCACCGAAGAGGGCTGTTACATACTGCTGCGCGATCGGTAGTAACGGTGCCATAGAAGTGTGATGATCCTGCGAAGACAACTGGTAGGGCTCATGCCATAAGGGCCACGGGCACCGGCTCGTAGGGCCCCTCCGGGGGCGACGGGTGCTGGTCCCCAGCGTACTGGCCGCGTATTTGTGCCCGTCGTACCCGTCGCGGCTAGCGTGCGCAGAGGAGCGCGGTCCTCATTTTGGCCGGCTCCCAGGGCGCGCCACCCAAGCCCGGATAGTGCCGCCCTTTTTGTCCGAAAGGAAGGCCTAACGTGGCTGAGCTGCCTGACATGGCTGGGCTGACGGAAGCGTTCGTGGCGGCGGACGACCCCGAGATCGACGTCGGCGCCTCTCGTGGCCCGTTGTCGACTGAGGAGATCCAGCTCCTGGACGCCTACTGGCGCGCGGCCAACTACCTCTCGGTGGGGCAGATCTACCTGCTCTCGAACCCGCTGTTGCGCCGGCCCTTGGAACCGTCGGACGTGAAGCCGCGCTTGCTCGGGCATTGGGGCACCACACCGGGCCTCAACTTCATTTACGCCCACATGAACCGGGTCATACGCCGGCGTGACCTCGATGCTATTTACGTGATGGGCCCGGGCCACGGGGGCCCTGCCGCTGTGGCCAACGCCTACCTGGAGGGGACCTACACCGAGTTCTACCCGCACATAACTGAGGATGAGCAGGGGATGGCCAAGCTCTTCCGCCAATTTTCGTTCCCAGGCGGCATCCCCTCCCACGTGGCTCCCGAAACACCTGGGTCGATCCACGAGGGAGGAGAGCTCGGCTACGCCTTGTCGCATGCATACGGCGCGGTCCTCGACAACCCGGGTCTGCTGGTTTGTTGCACGGTCGGCGACGGCGAGGCGGAGAGCGGGCCGCTCGCAACGAGCTGGCACTCGAATAAGTTCCTCAACCCTGTCACCGACGGTGCGGTGTTGCCGATCTTGCACCTGAACGGCTACAAGATCGCCAACCCGACGGTCCTCGCCCGCATCGGCGAAGGGGAGCTTACGAGCCTGATGGAGGGTTACGGTCACGAGGTCTTCTGGGTCTCGGGTGATGACCCGGTCGACATGCACCAGAAGATGGCGGCCACTTTGGACACGGCGCTCGACCGCATTCGTGACATCCAGGCACGCGCCCGCTCGGGGGGGGACACGACCCGTCCCCGCTGGCCCATGATCGTCTTTCGCTCGCCGAAGGGCTGGACAGGCCCAAAGGTGATCGACGGCCAGCCGACCGAGGGCACATGGCGCTCGCACCAGGTGCCCATGGCGGAAGCCCGGACCAACCCGGAGCATTTCGCTGTGCTCGAGCAATGGCTTCGCAGCTACCGGCCGGAGGAGCTCTTCGACGAACAGGGCGCCCTCATGCCTCAACTGCGCGCTCTGGCGCCGCATGGCCCTCGCCGGATGAGCGCTAACCCTCATGCCAACGGTGGGCTATTGCTGAGGGACCTCATCCTGCCTGATTTCCGGGATTACGCCGTGCCTGTGGAGAACCCGGGCACGACTTTGTCCGAGGCGACAAAGGTGCTCGGGATGTACCTGCGGGACGTGATGAAGGCGAACCCAACACGGTTCCGTCTTTTTGGCCCCGACGAGGTGGCGTCGAACCGTTTGCAGGCCGTGTTCGAGGTGACTGACCGTCAATGGGACGCAGAGGTGCTCGGCACGGACGGGCACCAGGCGCCTCAGGGGCGGGTGATGGAGATGCTTTCCGAGCACCAGTGCGAAGGTTGGCTCGAGGGGTACTTGCTGACCGGACGCCATGGCCTGTTCACCAGCTACGAGGCCTTCATCCACATCGTGGACTCGATGTTCAACCAGCATGCGAAGTGGTTGAAGACGACCAAGCACATCCCGTGGCGCCGGCCCGTGGCATCGCTCAACTACCTTCTTTCCTCGCACGTATGGCGCCAGGACCACAACGGTTTTTCTCACCAGGACCCCGGCTTCATCGACCACGTGGTCAACAAGAAGGCCGAGATCATCCGGGTCTATCTGCCCCCCGACACCAACTGCTTGCTCTCGGTCGCCGACCACTGCCTGCGCAGCCGCCAGTACGTCAACGTGATCGTGGCGGGCAAGCAGCCTTCGCACAATTACCTCTCCATGGACGACGCCATCCTGCATTGCACGAGAGGCATCGGTATATGGGAATGGGCGTCGAACGACGCAGGTGACCCCGACGTGGTCATGGCCTGCTGCGGCGACATCCCCACCTTGGAGACCCTTGCTGCGGTGGACCTGTTGCGCGAGACGCTGCCCGAGCTAAAAGTAAGAGTGGTCAATGTTGTCGACCTCATGCGACTGCAACACGAGAGCGAGCACCCGCACGGCCTCTCCGACGCCCTTTTCGACATCCTGTTCACCAAGGACAAGCCGGTGATATT
>DASSZK010000007.1:0-8531 GCA_035702845.1 Acidimicrobiales bacterium | reverse complement strand
AAGCTCCAGCAACTCCCAGACGTTCATTACCTGACGATAGGTCAATGGGGCCCGCAAGCACGAAACGGGGCCCGCCTCCGCTGATGTCAGAGGCGAAAGGTACACTGAAGGGCGCAAGAGCCCGATGGAAAGGGTAAGGATGACTTGCATGGGGAGCAGGGCCTCTGCCGCTCGCAACGGCGTCAGGCGGCTCCAGGTGCGGAGCACCGGATTTGCTGAGGAGGCTGCGAGCGTTGTTTGAGCGCTTTACCGACCGAGCCCGACGAGTGCTGGTGCTCGCCCAAGAAGAGGCGCGCCTGCTAAACCACAACTTCATCGGGACCGAGCACATCTTGCTCGGCCTGATCCACGAGGGCGAGGGCGTAGCCGCCAAAGCGCTGGAATCCCTCGGCATAAGCCTTGAGGCTGTCCGCGAAAAGGTCGAGGAGACGATCGGCCCAGCCGGCACGTCGACGACCGGGTCCCCGCCGTTCACGCCCCGGGCCAAGAAGGTCTTGGAGCTCTCGCTGCGCGAGGCGCTCCAGCTCGGGCACAATTACATCGGCACCGAGCACATGCTGCTTGGGCTGGTGCGTGAGGGTGAAGGGGTTGCTGCTCAGGTGTTGGTGAGCCTGGGTGCCGACCTGTCCCGGGTGCGCCAGCAGGTGATCCAGCTCCTCTCCGGCTACCAGGCGAGCGGACCGGAGAAGACGCCGGCCGGCACTGCCCCCACGTCCCAGGACGCGCCGACGGGTAGCCCGGTCCTGGACCAGTTTGGGCGCAATCTCACCCAACTCGCACGGGACCGCAAGCTCGACCCCGTAATCGGGCGCGAGCGCGAGATCGAGCGTGTCATGCAGGTCCTGTCGCGGCGTACCAAAAACAACCCGGTGCTCATCGGCGAACCAGGCGTGGGCAAGACCGCCATCGTCGAGGGCCTGTCGCAGCGGATCGTGTCCGGAGAGGTGCCCGAGACTCTTAAGGGCAAGCAGCTTTACACCCTCGACCTCGGTGCACTGGTCGCCGGGTCGCGCTACCGCGGCGATTTCGAGGAGCGCCTGAAGAAGGTGCTGAAGGAGATCCGCACCCGCGGGGACATCATCCTGTTCATCGACGAGCTCCACACTCTTGTCGGCGCCGGGGCGGCCGAGGGGGCTATCGATGCCGCTTCGATCCTCAAGCCGATGCTGGCCCGGGGCGAGCTGCAGACCATCGGGGCCACCACCCTCGACGAGTACCGCAAGCACCTGGAGAAGGACGCCGCATTGGAGCGCCGGTTCCAGCCCATCAAGGTCGAGGAGCCGTCGCTGGCGCACACGATCGAGATCCTGAAGGGCCTGCGCGACCGCTATGAAGCGCACCATGGTGTGACCATCACGGACCAGGCCGTTGTCAGCGCCGCCAACCTGGCTGATCGCTACATCGCCGACCGGTACCTGCCGGACAAGGCCATCGACCTTATCGACGAGGCCGGTAGCCGCCTGCGGATCCGCCGCATGTCGACCCCGCCGGACTACAAGGCCATAGAGGAGGAGATCGCCAAAGCTCGCAAGGACAAGGAGCTGGCGATCGAGAAGCAGAACTTCGAACAGGCCAAAAAGCTCCGGGAAAAGGAAGAAGAGCTCCTGCAGCGCAAGGCGACAAAGGAGCAGGAGTGGCGCGCCGAAGGCGTGGACTTGTTCGATGTCGTCGACGAAGAGGTCATCGCCGAAGTACTGGCCAACTGGACGGGGATCCCCGTCTACAAGTTGACCGAAGAGGAGACCTCGAAGCTCCTGCGGATGGAGGAGGAGCTCCATCACAGGATCATCGGTCAAAACGACGCCTTGAAGGCCGTTTCACAGGCCATACGGCGCACACGTGCCGGCCTCAAGGATCCGAAGCGGCCCAGTGGGTCGTTCATCTTCCTCGGTCCTTCGGGTGTGGGTAAGACGGAGACGGCGAAGGCGCTGGCCGAGTTCCTCTTCGGGGACGAGAGCGCGCTGGTCCAGCTCGACATGTCGGAGTACATGGAGAAGCACACGGTCAGCCGCCTGGTCGGTTCTCCCCCTGGCTACGTGGGTTATGAAGAGGGCGGCCAGCTGACCGAGGCCGTCAGGCGCAAGCCGTTCTCCGTGGTCCTCTTCGACGAGATCGAGAAGGCCCATCCCGACGTCTTCAACGCTCTGTTGCAGATCCTCGAGGACGGGCGCCTGACCGACGCCCAAGGGCGCACCGTGGACTTCAAGAACACTGTCATCATCATGACCTCCAACCTGGGCACGGCCGACCTGCGTAAAGCTTCCGTCGGCTTCGCCAAGGCAGACGAGGCCGTGACCCACGAGAAGATGAAGATCAAGGTAAACGAGGCGCTGAAGCAGCACTTCCGTCCCGAGTTCCTGAACCGTATCGACGACGTGATCGTTTTCCACGAGCTGTCCAAGGACGAGGTCACCCTGATCATCGACCTCATGCTGAAGAGGGTTCGCGAGCAACTGGAGTCCCAGGGCCTGAGCGTGGAGCTCACCAAGGACGCCAAGTACTTCGTCGTCGACAAGGGTTACGATGCCACGCTCGGAGCTCGGCCGTTGCGCCGGGCCCTGCAGCGCCTCGTCGAGGACCCGCTTTCGGAGAAGATCCTCTGGAAGGAGTTCCGGGCCGGCGACACGATCATCGTCGACGTGGAAAACGGCGAGATCACCTTCCGGGCCATGGAGCACTTCGACCCGCCGCCGGTCGAGCTTGCCGGCGCCGGGAGCGGCGATTGACCCTCGCCGGTAGGGCGAACTGACAGCTACCAGCCGGCTGCGGCAGGGACGGTTTACCGGCCTTGTCGCAGCCGCTGTCGCGCTCGGGCTCATATTCGTCACCGGTTGCTCAACGACGAAGGTCACCGTCCAGGTGGCCGCCGGTGCTCCCGGGCACGGTTCGCTCACAGTCGATGTCGACATCCCAGCGTCAACGGCCGCCGATTTGCCGGACCTCGCTTCGGGCCTGCGGGCCTCCGACTTGCTCGCAACGGGGTGGCAGGTAAGCCGGCCTCGCGCCGCGCCTGGGGGAGGAGTGCTGTTGCGGGCCACGCACACGTTTTCGTCGTTCTCCCAGGTCCCGTACCTGGCAGCCGAGATCGCCGGTTCGGGCCCGCTTCGTACCCGGCCGTTCCGCGTCACGCTCACTCGGTCGTCCAGCGCTTTGCGCGCTCAGTACTCTGTGCGGGCCCTGGTGGACCTGCGCTGCGCCATGGCGTGCTTCGCGGACCCCGCACTGGAGCACAGCCTCGGCTACGGCCTCGGTCTTCCGCCAGGCGCACTGCGCCAAGCCCTGGGGCCTCATCCAGACCGAGACCTTGCGTTCTCCGTCGTGCTCAGTCTGCCGGGTAAGGCGTTGGGACGGCCCCAAGGGGCGCCCCGGCGCAGCCTGAGGCCCGGGGAGGTGACGAGGTCCTTCCCCGTGGCGCTCGGGGCACAGATCTCGGCTGGGTTCCGTACCGAGGTCGTCGATACGGCCAGGTTGCAACAGCTGTTGGCGTGGGTGTGCGCCGGGGCCCTGGTCGTCCTGTTGACGGCAGCCTCCCTCGTTCTCAGGCACCGCCGTCGGGCTCGCCGGGCCAGGCGCCGACGTCGGGGCTGGGTATAGCCGTCACACCCCCTGAGTAGCTTTGCCAGCATGACAAAAGCCCGGTCCTCGTACCTGTGTGCTACTTGCGGGGCCGCTCATGCCCGCTGGTCCGGGCGCTGCAATGGCTGTGGGGAGTGGAACAGCTTGGAGGTTGTCACGGAGGAGCCGAAGTCGCCCGGGCGCCGCTCGGGATTGCCGGAGCAGGCGGCCATGGCCACCGCCGTAGCCCTGGCTGGAGTGGACATGGAGGGTCACCGGCCAATGCCCACGGGTATCCCTGAGATGGACAGAGTCCTATCGGGGGGGCTGGTGCCAGGTTCTTCGACGCTCATAGGAGGCGAGCCGGGCACCGGGAAGTCGACCCTGCTCCTGCAAGCGCTGGCAGCGATGGCGGCGAGCGGCTGCAAATGCCTGCTCGTCGCCGCCGAGGAGCCCGCAGCGCAGGTCCGGCGCCGAGCGCACCGCCTCGGCGCCGACGTCGACGGCGTTTACGTCCTGGAGACGACCGACCTGGCCGCCGTGGAGTCGGCCATGGCCGCTGTGCGCCCTGACCTGGTGGTCGTGGACTCCGTGCAGGCCATAGCCGACCCTGACCTGAGCGGTGCCGCCGGGTCCCTGGCACAGGTGCGCGACTGCTCGCAGAGCTTGACGGTCCTGGCCAAACAGGTCGGAGCTGCCTTGGTCATGGTGGGCCATGTGACCAAGGACGGCAGCCTGGCCGGCCCGCGGGCGCTTGAGCACCTGGTGGACACGGTTCTCGGGTTCGAGGGTGACAGGTACTTGTCGTTGCGAGCGCTTCGGGCGTTGAAGCACCGTTTTGGGCCGACGGGCGAGATCGGCTTGTTCGAGATGGGCGAGCATGGGCTCACCGGCGTCTCCGACCCAAGCAGCCTCTTCCTGGCCGACCGCCAAGTCGGTTGCCCGGGGTCAGCCGTCACGGTGCCCTTGGAGGGCCACCGGCCGCTGCTTGTCGAGGTGCAGGCGCTCGTTGGCCCTTCGTCCAAGGTGCCACGACGGTCGGTGACGGGCGCAGATCCGAGCCGGGTCAATTTCCTCGTTGCGGTGCTCGAGCAACGTACGCCAGTAAAGATCGGGGCCCGCGATATCTACGTCTCGGTCACTGGAGGGGCCCGCGCCGGCGAGCCCGCTGCCGACCTGGCGATCTGTGTGGCACTCGCGTCGTGCGCCGTTAACCGCTCGGTGCGGCCTGAGGTGGTGACGCTGGGCGAAGTCGGCTTGGGAGGCGAGCTGCGCCGGGTCAGCGCTCTCGCCAAGCGGCTCAATGAGGCTCATCGTATGGGCTTTGGCGAGGCGGTCATCCCGGCAGCCAACGCCGGGCCCGGTCCTTCCGGCATGCACCAGGCGCCCGTCGCCACCCTTTTCGACGCGCTGAGGCTGGTCTTCTTCCCGTCGGCGCGCCACCAACGAGCGGTGGTAGCCGCGACCGACATCACCAAGACGGCACATTCGCGGGCGGACCTGGCTCTGGTGAGCTCTTGATGGGTTAGCATCGGCCGGTGCCGGACAGGTTGAGCGCGGCGATGATCGAAGCCCTGAGCTCCATCGCCCCGGGCCGTCCCCTCAGGGAGGGGCTGGACCGGATACTTCAAGCGAATATGGGAGCGTTGATCGTTGTCGGTGACGGCCCCGAGGTCTTGTCGATCTGCTCGGGCGGTTTCTTGCTCGACTCCGAGTTCAGCCCGCAACGTTTGTCCGAGCTGGCCAAGATGGATGGGGCCATCATCCTGGCCACCGACGCGAGCCGCATTGCGAGGGCAAACGTCCACCTAGTGCCCAACCCAGCAGTTGCCACAACCGAGACCGGTACGCGCCACCGTACCGCCGAGCGGGTTGCACGCTCCATCGATGTACCGGTCATCACCGTGTCCGAGGACCGCTCGGTCATAACTGTCTACAGAGGCGACCAGCAGCGTCCCTTGGTACCTGTCGAGCGTTTGCTCGCCCGCGCCAACCAGGCGCTCGAGACGCTGGAGGGTTACCGCGACCGCCTTGACGTGGTCACCAACGCCTTGTCGGCCCTCGAGGTCGAGGACATGGTCACCATGCGCGACGTCGTAACCGTGCTCCAGCGCACCGAGATGGTCCGGCGCATCGCCGAGGAGGTGGACAGTTACAGCATCGAGCTGGGCACAGACAGCCGTCTGGTCCGCCTTCAGCTCGAGGAGATGCTCGCCGGCGTGGAGGAGGAGCGGCGCCAGATCATGCGGGATTACCTGATGCCGGACATGTCGTGGGGCGTCCCCGACGCCTTGTCGGCCCTCAGCCAGCTCAGTACCGACCGCTTGCTCAACCTGTCCAGAGTGGCCAGCGTCCTGCGACTAGGGGAGGGGACACCCGACCTGGAGAGCGCACTGCGGCCCTTCGGCTACCGGTTGCTGTCCAAGATCCCCCGGTTGCCTGAACCCGTAGTGGCGGCCATCGTGAAGCGCTTTGGTGGGCTTCAACAGGTACTGCGGGCCAGCGCCGAAGACCTCAACGCCGTAGAGGGCATCGAGGTGGTCGGGTCTCACTTCGTCAAGGAGGGCCTTGCCCGCCTGGCCGAAACCAGCATCCTCGACCGGCTCGGCTGAGCGCCCAGCGGTCAGCGGGCTCGCTGCGCCAGGCGTTCGCGGTTGACGATGCGGTAGCGGCGGTCCCCCTGCTCGACCCAGCGCAGCCGGATGAAGGCGGCGATCGCCTTGTTTACCCGTTCGCGTGAGGCACCCACTAGCCCGGCCAGCTCTTCTTGGGTGATGGGAAGCACGAACTCATCGGCATCGCCCGCCAGCTCTAAGAGCCGCTTAGCGGTACGGCCGGTGACGTCCAAGAGCATTGCGTCGGCCAAGGCGTCATCCGCAGAGCGAAGGCGCCGGGCCAGGATGCCCACGACGTGCCACAGTAGGGCCGGCTCCTCCTCCAGTTCCTTGCGCACTACATCGAAGGAGATCCTGGCAACCTCGCTGCGCTCCAAGGCCCGCGCCGAGGCCGAGCGTGGCTCGTCGTCGAACAGCGGCATTTCGCCAAAAAGGTCGCCCTTCTCCATTAACGCCACTAGTGATTCCCGCCCGTCGGGAGAGCGTTTGGCGATGGCGACGCGGCCGCTCAACATGACGAAAAGCTCCTGCGCGTCGTCGCCCTCGGCGAAGAGGGCATCGTTGCGCTCCAAACGGGTGGTGGACGCTTCGGCGGCCACCCGGGCCAGGGCCTCTTGCCCAAGGGCGGAGAACAGTTCCGATCTGGAGAGGGCTGACACGTCTTCCATGGAAGCCAAACGCTAGCCGCTGTCCTGTCCGCGCGCTGGGCCCGGCGATGGCGTCGCCATCTACCCCCTTAGGCCACTTACCGACCTTCGAGAGCACCCCAGTTGGTAGGAAGCTCGCAAAAGGCCTACCCTGGAGGGAGGCAATACCGCTCTAGCAGCTGTTTTCAGGAGACGTATGTCGTTCGACGTCGGGGACAAGGTCGTCTACCCCCATCACGGGGCAGCAGTCATCGAAAGGCGCGAGGTGCGCCCTCGCGACGGCGAGCCCACCGAGTACCTCGTCCTCAAAGTCGCCTACGGTGACCTGACGGCATACGTGCCGGTGGACAAGACCGCCGATGTGGGCATCCGCGAGGTCATCAACGACGAAGAGGTCGAGGAAGTCTTCGCCGTCCTTCGCAAAAAGGACGTGCGTATGCCGACCAACTGGTCACGCCGGTACAAGAACCACGTAGAGAAGCTGAAGTCAGGCGACATCTACCAGGTCGCCGAAGTTGTGCGTAACTTGTCCAACCGCGACAAGGACAAGGGCCTGTCTGCGGGCGAGAAGCGGATGTTGAACCGTGCCCGCCAGATCCTTGTGTCGGAGCTGACCTTCGCCATCGGCGTGTCTGTGGCCGAGGCGGAGAAGAAGCTCGACGAAGCTCTGCCCTAGACGCTCGCCGTGCAGGCACAACGCGGCTTCGCTGACGGTAGGGCCAACGGCGACAGCCCCACCAACAGGGAGAACGCGGCTAACACCGACAGCCCGGCTGACGACAGACGGCTAAACGTTTGGGCCGTTATCGTCGCCGGGGGTTCCGGTGCGCGCTTCGGCGGCTACAAGCAGTTCGCCGACCTGTGCGGGCGCCCCGTGGTCGAGTGGTCCATTGATGTGGCGTGCCGCACCTGTCAAGGCGTGGTCCTGGTGGTACCCGAGAGCGTCCTGGGTGAGACCTACGTGCTCGATGCCGGCTCTCGTTGTAGTGCAGTCGTTGCCGGAGGCCCAACGAGGACCGCCTCTGTGCGCAACGGCCTGCAAGCCGTACCGGCCAATGCCCAAGTGGTCCTCGTCCATGACGCTGCACGCCCGCTGGCAGGCGAGGCTCTGTGGAAAGAAGTCATCGAGGCTGTACGTGCTGGAGCTGATGCCGCCGTACCGTGCATACCTGTGACCGACACGGTAAAGCAGCGAGACGACGACGGCCGCCTGGTCACCCTCGACCGCTCCCGCCTGGTCGCTTCCCAGACGCCACAAGGCTTTGCGGCAAGTGCACTTCGCCGGGCCCACAGCGGTGATGCCGAGGCGACTGACGATGCGGCGCTCGTGGAGGCGGGCGGCGGGAGAGTGGTCGAAGTGGCCGGCGCCAGTACCAACCTCAAGGTGACGAGCACTGCCGACATGGCTTTGGCCGGAACACTCCTGCGCGCCATCGGGTGCCGGGCATGAACATCCGTGTGGGCCAGGGCTTCGACATCCACCCGTTTTCGCCTGACCCTGAGCGCCCACTGGTCCTGGGTGGTGTGCTCGTCGACGGGCCCGGCCTTGCCGGCCACAGCGATGCGGACGTGGTGTGCCATGCCATAACGGACGCTGTACTGGGGGCGGCCGGCCAGGGCGACATTGGGTCGTTGTTCCCCGACACTTCGCCTCGGTGGGCCGGCGCGGACAGCACGCAGCTCCTCGTCGGCGCTCTGAAAGAGCTCGGTCCCC
>DASSZK010000354.1:0-5419 GCA_035702845.1 Acidimicrobiales bacterium | reverse complement strand
CGACCAGCCTGCAACCAGGGGCGTGAAGAGGAGCTGGACGAGGAGGTGGGAAGGCTCGAAGATGGCCGAGGAGACGCCAGGATGCGCAAAGACCGCCGCGACCGCCAGGAAGATGCCGAAGACGAGATAGGAGATCACAAGTGCGGGAGCGAGCACTGCGACCGCTTTGCCGACGAGGAGCTCCTCCGCTCGGATGGGGGTGATGAGGACAGGTTCGAGGGTTCCTTGCTCGCGTTCTCCGACGACGGAGTACGCGGCCACTGCAGAGGGCACCATCGCCGGGATGATGAGCAGGTAGAGCAAGGAGCTCCCGATGCGCACGTCGAGCCTGGTGCTGCTGATCGAGGCTTTGATGCTCAAGATGTCGATCGTCGGCAGGATCACGAACAGGAGCGGTACGAACGCCATGGTGGCGATGACGAACCTGTTGCGCCGGTAGTCCCGCAGCTCCTTCTCAGCGATGGCCATCACCCTGGCCCAGCTGAAGCTCATCGCCGCCTCGCCTCCACGTCCTCGTCGATGAGCTCCAAGTAGACGTCTTCGAGGGAGTGGCGGGACTCGGTGATAGAGCAGATGTCCGCGCCGGCATGCACGAGGGCCCGTGCGATCGCGGGCGCAGTCGCGTCCGGATCGGACACCGTCAGCATGTAAGAGGACGGCGGCTGCGCCTCCCAGCCGTCAACTCCCGGTACCCCGGTGAAGACCATAGAGGGATCAGCCAGCCCGGCGCGCAGGCGGAGCTGGAGATTTCTCTTGAACAGCCTGGCACGCAGCTCGTCGGGCCGGCCTACCAGGCGCATCGTCGTGTTGAGGATGGCGACGCGGTCACAGAGCCGCTCGGCCTCTTCGAGGCGGTGCGTGGTCAGGAAGATGGTTACGCCACGACCTTTGAGGGTGCCGATGAGCTCGTGGACTTCCCGTGTGGCGACCGGGTCCAGCCCGGAGGTGGGCTCGTCCAAGAAAAGCACGGCCGGGTCATTGAGCACGGCTCTGGCCAGTGCTACCCGCTGCCGGAGACCCTTCGACAGGGAGCGACAGACATCATTGGCTCTCTCGGTCAGGTTGACCGCCCGAAGGGCCTGCTCGATACGTTCGTGCCGGTTCGCCACCCGGTAGAGGCGAGCGAAGCATTCGAGGTTCTCGACCACGGTGAGCCGCAAGTACAGCCCAGGTGACTCCGGCATGATCGAGACGCGGGACCGGATGGCCGGGCCGTTCTCTGGGCACAGGTCGAGGCCGGCCACGCTCGCCGCGCCCGAGGTGGGTGCAAGCAGGGTGCCGAGCGTTCGCACCGTCGTGGTCTTGCCTGCCCCGTTGGGCCCCAGGAACCCGAAAACCTCGCCGTAGCCGACCCGGAACGACACGTCCTCGAAGGCGGTCCGATCACCGAAGCGTTTGGTCAGGTGCTCTACCGCCACGGCCGGCTCACTCCCGGCGCCGCCCGAACTAGCCGAACCGACGTGCCCTGGGTCGACGTGCCCTGGGTCGACGTGCCCTGGGGTTTGCCCCCCTTGGCTCGTCAGGAGGGGGCCTGGAGCGGCGGTAGGCCTCGATCGCCGTAGACGTGCTCTATGTGTTATAGAACAATGCTACTGGGCCGGGCGCTTCGCCGTCAATGCCAACCAAGGGCGTGTGGCGTCTCCCGGTCGCCGGCGGCGACGAAGCAGACGGCGGGGTGCTCGGGCAGGGGATGCCTTGGGCAACCTGGTCGGGCGCGACGGTGCAGTAGGTGCGCCCGGCGCTGTCGTAGGCATGAAGCGTCGTGGCTTTGTCGGTGTAGGCCGTCGTGGTAGTCGCCCCGTCTGGGCCCCGCCCAGACGCTGGTCGCGTACAACTGGTCCAGGACTGCCGCGAACGCGCTCGCCTGCGAGGTTGCCACCCGACGATCACCCCGGGTGAGGTAGGGGGGAAGGTGGGGGTAGCGCAGGACGAACGCCGAACTGCAAGCTCGCCCGTGTTGGCAGAGGGCCGAAACGCAAAAACACCCCAAACAGCACCGCCACGACGTCCCCAGCCAGGACCGGTACGCTCACGAAGCCTCTCCGACGCCTGCACCCTGGTTGGTCGCCACCACGAAGTCGGCGATGATGTTGCGGCAGTGCTCGATAATCTCCGCCGCTGCCAGTCCTTGGGCGTTGGCTTCCGCCAGCACGGTCCGTAGGCGGCCTGCCCAGTCCTCTTCCCACCCGGCCTTGGGCGGCCCGCTCGTGGCGTCGCGCTGCACGACCGCCCCCGCTTTACGGCCGATCCGCAGCAATCCCTCCTGGCGCAGCAGGTCGTAGCCTTTGTTGACCGTGTGGAAGTTGATGCCGAGATCGACCGCCAGTTGGCGGGTGGCAGGCAGCCCGGAACCCGCAGGCGCGTCGCCGGTCGCGATAGCCTCCACGATCCGGTCGCGGATCTGCTGGTAGATCGGTACGGGGCCGTCCGGTTCGACGATGAGCAGCACTGGCGTCCTACCGGGCCGCTCGGGCCGCAACGTCCTCAGCGGAGGACCAGGCCAGGACTGATAGGTCGCACAAACTTTTGAGGTACCTCATATAGAACAGCACTACTCTAACACGTCGGACATACAGCTTCTGGAGCTGGTTGTTTGGCGGTCGCCGGCAAGCGCAGCTTTGAGATGGGAGCGGCACCTTCGTGTGCGCGAAGACGGCCCCATCCCTGTAGTTGCATGGGCCCTGCCAGCCCTGCCAGCCCTGCCAGCCCTTGCAGATCTGCCTGCCCTTCCAGACCGCTCGATGCCGGGAGACGATCCCGGGCCGGGAGAAAGCTGACCATGACAAGATCGCAGTCTTCGCCGGGAGCAACCTCCGTGCCGGCTCCGGCCGGCGCACCAGGTGGCCCCGAGCAGATCCACCTCGCCCACCGAAGAGTGCTGGTCATCATTGGCGCCCTCATGCTCGGCATGCTGCTCGCTGCGCTCGACCAGACCATCGTTTCGACGGCCCTGCCCACGATCGTGGGCGACCTGCACGGGAGTTCCCACATCGCCTGGGTTGTGACCTCGTACCTGCTGGCCTCGACGGTGTCCACGCCCCTGTGGGGCAAGCTCGGGGACCAGTACGGGCGCAAGTTCTTTTTCCAGCTGGCGATCGGGATATTCCTCGTCGGTTCTGCGTTCTCCGGGCTCAGCCACTCACTTGCCGAGCTGATCCTCTTCAGGGCGGTACAGGGCCTCGGCTCGGGCGGCCTCATGGTTGGCTCGCAAGCCATCGTCGGTGACATCGTGTCGCCGCGCGAGCGTGGTCGTTACGTCGGTTTGTTCGGCGGCGTGTTCGGGGTGGCAAGCGTCATCGGCCCATTGGTGGGCGGTTTTTTCGTCGACAACCTGACATGGCGATGGATCTTCTACATCAACCTGCCCATCGGGGTGATAGCCCTGTTAGTGGTGGCGGCTCAGGTCCCCGGGCACCTGGGGCGAGTCCGCCACACCATCGATTACTCGGGTGCTGCGCTCATAACTCTTGGCGCAGGGGCGTTGGTGCTGCTCACAAGCCTGGGCGGTACCACATACAAGTGGAGCTCGGCACCCATCTATGCAATGGGCGCCGCCGGTCTCGTTGCCATCGCACTGTTCGTCGTTGTCGAGAGGCATGCGGCGGAACCGGTGTTGCCTTTGCACCTGTTCCGGCAGCGGACTTTTTCAATTGCGAGCCTGGTGGGGTTCATCGTGGGCCTGGCCATGTTCGGAGCTTTGACCTACCTGCCCGCCTTCTTCCAGGTAGTCAAGGGGGTGAACCCGACGATGTCCGGCGTGCAGCTCCTGCCGGTGATGGTGGGCCTGCTCGGCGTCTCGATCTTCTCTGGCCAAGTTATATCCCGAACAGGGCGCTACCGGGTGTTCCCCATCGCCGGCTCTGGATTGATGGTCGTCGGGCTCTACCTGTGCTCTTTGATGGGCCCGGGCACGCCGACGATCTTGGAGGTCCTGTTCATGCTCGTGCTGGGGATGGGCCTCGGCGGCGTCATGCAGGTGCTCGTGATCGTGGTTCAAAACGCCGTGCCCCACTCCGAGCTGGGTGTTGCCACCTCTGGAGCGACTTTTTTCCGCTCTATCGGCGGGTCCTTTGGGACGGCCATCTTCGGGGCTATCTTCTCGAACCTGTTGGGAGGCGACATCGCCCGCCACTTGGGGCATTCGGCTTTGGGGGCGCACAACATCGCCACGCTCACGCCCAAGGTGCTGGGGAAGCTGCCGCCGGCCGTACATGCCGGCATAGTGGCGGGCTACTCAGAGGCTATACAGAACGTGTTCCTTATAGCGGTCCCTATTTCCCTTCTGGCGTTCGCCGCCAGCTGGCTGATCCCCCATGTCGAGCTGAAGCGCCATGCCGGCGCCGCCGCCGCACCCGGGGCCAGCCCCAACCCCGCGCCGGAGTGGGGATAGCGATTTGTCACCGTACGCGGGTGATGAGAAAGATCAGGCCAGTTTGATGGTGGCGCTGACGGGGCTCGATGCCAGGCCTATAAAACCGCTGCCGTCGCCGGTCCCGGCCACCAGGTAGTAGCTCACCGTGAACGTTGTGCTCTTCGCGCCGGCTGGACAGGTGAAGGTGTCGGTTTGTGTCGTGGGTGGGGGGTTGCCGGTGACGCTGAAGTCGCTTGTGAAGACAGGGCCGGCCAGAGCCCGGTAGCCACCGTAGTAGGTAACCAAAGTGTTGCCGTCGGCATCCGTGGCAGTGCTGGGTGACCAGGAAAGATCAATGGTTGCCTGCTTGCCGCTTGTGCACTTTTTAGGGGACCGGACGATCCTGAGCCCTGATGGTGCGCTCACAGTGGCGGCGGTGACGCCCTGGCTTCCTGACGCCGCAGTGTCGACGAACTGAGCGGAGGCGGGTACCGCCCACCAGGCGAGGGAGAGAAAAGTGGCCATGGCCATACCGGCGAGAGCACTCGCGCCGGACTGACCGCGGCCGGCGAAAGGTCCACGGCCGCTCTTATCCCAGCGGGTAACTTGTCGGATTTCAGGCACGCGCACGCCTCCCGGCACACCCGCCGCAGGCGGCGAGTCTTTCCGGATTTTCCATTGTTATCGTCGCCAAGGGGCTCCCGCTTTAGCTGAGGGCAAGGGGGACCCGCTAACAGCGCTCCCGCCGGGGCTGGGCATCTAACCGCTCGGACGGGGTGCTCGCGGTAGCGCTAACCCGGTTCCACTCTGCTCTTTCTTCGTTTGACTGACGGGGCTTTGTTTAGGGGAGGAGAGATGCGGTCGTCGCGGGCACTGTCGGGCTCGTGCCGGAGGAGCTAGTGGCTTGAGTGGGACTGGTTGTGGTCGTCGCGCTGGTGCCTGTGCCAGTGGTGCCTGTGCCAGTGGTGCCTGTGCCAGTGGTGCCTGTGCCAGTGGTGCCTGTGCCAGTGGTGCCTGTGCCAGTGGTGCCTGTGCCAGTGGTGCCTGTGCCAGTGGTGCCTGTGCCAG